>JBEDEU010000007.1:0-21367 GCA_041175585.1 Pseudomonadota bacterium
AGACGCTTTAAGCGGGTGACTCCACCGCTTGTAGTGTCGCCGCTGATGCTTGCATTCACTATATCGGTTTGAATATTGGCATCTGAAAGTGCCTTCTTGAGTAAGGCAACCCAACCGGATCCCCGAGTAAGCCCATATTCGGACGATAGGCTATCTCCCACGACTAAAATACGAGAGGCTGACGGTGATACCGTTTGTCCCCAAGCATTGAGGGTGAATACGATCAGGAAGCCGAAAAGAGCTAGACTGATAAATTGACGCAGGTGAGAAAACGAAGACATGAGTGTTGAAATCAATGCAATAGAAGTCACACATTTAAGTAAGCGCGTTCAGGACGCTACTGGAATGCTGACGATTTTAGATGACATCACGTTTTGTTTGCGTGCCGGTGAATCTTTGGCAATCACTGGAGCTTCAGGCTCTGGTAAGTCTACGCTCTTGGGTTTGTTGGCCGGCTTGGATACCCCCACATCGGGTCAGGTCAATTTACTCGGGCAGTCGCTTTTTGCGCTGGACGAAGATGGACGTGCGGCGTTGCGCGCGAAAAGTATTGGCTTTGTATTCCAGTCGTTTCATTTATTACCAAACCTGAATGCTCTAGAAAACGTTATGTTGCCGCTTGAGTTGGCGGGGCGTGATGCGCATGCGAGTGCCACTTCGCTCCTGCAGCAGGTTGGCTTAGGGGACCGCCTGGATCACTTTCCAGCGACTCTCTCTGGGGGAGAACAGCAGCGGGTTTCTCTTGCGCGGGCATTTGCACAACAGCCATCCGTACTGTTCGCGGACGAGCCGACGGGTAGTCTGGATGAGGTGACGGGTGCCAAGGTGATCGATTTAATGTTTGAGTTTCAACGGAAGCACCAAACCACCTTGGTTCTCGTGACGCATGATCCGCAGCTTGCCGCACGTTGTGATCGCCAGTTTGTGATGCAGGGTGGGCAGCTGGTTACTTAGAAATTAACGTACGACCTCTTAGGCGACCCGAGGTGTGTGCTGAGTCCTGCGCCATTCCACCAAGCTATTGATGATGCCACTCGCGCAAATAATGCTAATGCCGATCCAGGTTATCCCATCCGGCATATGTGACCATATCAGCCAGCCAAACGTAGCAGCGAAAGTGATTTGAAGATAGATGAATGGTGCAAGCATTGATGCCGGTGCGAAGCGATAGGACTGGATCTGCATCAGTTGTCCTATTCCGCCACAGATCCCACCAAGCAGGATTAACCCCCACATGTTGAGGGATAAAGAGGAGATCATTGACCACGCCTGGGGTAAGACGAAGGGCATCGCAAAGGTCAGGGCGATCGCACCGAAGGCTCCGCTTAGCAAAGACGTGGTTAAGGCATTATCACCAGCAAGCATACGCGATACCAGATGTTGTCCTGTAAATAGGCATGCTGTGATGAGGCCGTACAACACTCCCGCTAAAGGTAAGCCCGCCCCAGGACGCGCAACAATGATAATGCCCAATAGGCCAAACCCAGCTGCTATCCAGCGCGAGCGGTAGCTGCGCTCTTTAAGCAACCATGGGGCCACCAACAGCATCAGCAGGGGCGCGATAAAAATCAGTGCGGTGGCTTCGGCTTGATGCAGGTAACTCAATGTTGTGAAGAACGTCAGTGTGGCCGAAAGCATTGCTACAGCTCTGATCAGCTGCAATTTAGGTTGCTTCGATTTAAAGACAGTCAGGCCTAGACTAGGTGCGGCGATTCCGAGCACCAACATAAAATGTACGATGTAGCGAACCCAGCAAAAGAATAGAAGTGGCACGCCAGTGGCCATGACCCACTTCCCAGTTGCATCCAGTCCCGTGAGCGCCAACATGGAGAGCAGTAAGCACGCTACTCCAAGGAAGGGCTTTGTGACGGGCATATTCAGAGGTCGCTCGACTGCAGGTCCCAAAGTAGATCAAAACTGTGACAAGCGGTTTCTGATAAGCCAAGTTGTTTGGCGATCGCTGAAGCAGCCTTGACGGATTCGGTTGTAGAGGTTGCTTCAATAATCAGATAAGGCTCAAGAACGCGTTGCTCCGTGCTTTCAGAAGGCAGTGGTGTAGAAAGTGTCGTATCGGGTGTCAGTATTTTTGCACTGAGAATGCCCTCAGCAGATTGACCGAGCGTTTTGCATAAGGCAAGCGCTTTCTCTGCCACAGCAATCGAACCCAAACACAGCAGGGCGATTCCCGCGCCAGTTCCTGCGCCGAAGGCGAGCGTCACAGCAGCTACGCGTCGCTGTGTATTGTGCATATGCGAAAAGTTCCGTACCGACCATTCTGTTTGTTTGGTAAAGGCTAGGCGATACGTGTCTGAGGTGAAGACCTTCAAACTCTCGGTGCGGTAAAGCGCCAAATAGGGACGGGCACATGTTTTAGAGTGATAGCGCCGGGACCATTTAAATCCTGGAATAGCAGCGCGTTCTTGCATATGCTCCGTGTCATACCAGCGATTAAAGTCCTGTTCCTGCGCGGGGTCAACATCAGTCCAGATAAATAATTCGCCCATTGCGTCGGACGTTTGTTGAATCGTGCTGTGGAGGGCCATAACAATCCTTCAATAGGAAGAGGTAGAAGGGAATTAACCCTTCGTACGGATGATTTTTCTAACCTGCGGCACGTGTCGAATAGAGCGAAACACTTGTGCCAAGTGGCGCCGACTATCTACTTGAACCGTTAGGTTTAGGACCACAGTCGACGCGGCATCCTCATGCATAGTCACATGAATGATATTGGAGTCTGCTTGCGCGACCTCAGCCGCGATTCGACTAAGCACGCCACGCTCGTTGACTGCAATGATTTCAATACGGGCCGAAAAGTGCTTGGCCGTCTCAGTGTCCCAGGCAATGTTAATCCAACGCTCGGGCTCTTTCGTGCGTGCCCGGAGAGCGACTGGGCATTCTGAAGTATGCACAACCAGCCCGTGTCCAACCCGAATGCCCGCCACAATTTCGTCGCCAGGTAGTGGACCGCAGCATGGGGCAAGCTGAACGCCTTGACCCTCGTGTCCATGAATCAGAATCGGTGTGGTGCGTGCAGCGGTGATCTCGTCGTCTGCCGCAGCGGTTGTGGCAATAAGAGGATGGTCCGGTGTGAAGCGCCTCGCAACGACAGCCGCGAGCCGCTTTCCCAGACCAATGTCGGCCAAGATTTCTTCACGCGAATGCGCACCGCTGGAACGTGCGAGTTTCTCCCAGACCGGATCCTTTGTGTCGGGCAGACTCAATTGCAACTCTTGCAGGGCTTGCGACAGCATCCGTTCACCGAAGGCCACTGACTCATCGTATTGCACAGTACGTAGATAGTGCCTAATTTCGGAGCGGGCACGTCCTGTTCGGGCATAGTTCAACCACTGTGCGCTTGGTCGCGCATCGGGTGCAGTGGTGATGCTGACCGTGTCGCCGCTGGACAGCTCGGTGCGCAACGGGACTTCTTCGCCATTGACCCGGCAGCCGATCGCGTGATTTCCAACATCGGTATGAATCGAGTAGGCATAGTCTACGGGAGTTGCGCCTCGGGGCAGGGAAACAATCTTCCCCTTGGGCGTGAAGACATAGACTGCGTCAGGAAATAGGTCGACCTTAACGTGCTCAAGGAACTCGGTGGAGTCGCCCGTTTGACTTTGAATATCGAGCAGCGACTGAAGTGACTTGCTTGTTCGCTGTTGAATCTCTTGCAGGCTGGATGAGTCGGACTTGTAGAGCCAATGTGCTGCCACGCCTTCCTCGGCAACCTGATGCATATCCTGCGTGCGAAACTGAAACTCGATAGGTGTACCGTAGGGGCCAACTAGCGTTGTATGCAATGACTGGTAACCGTTCGCCTTAGGTATGGCGATGTAATCTTTAAATTTTCCAGGCACAGGCCTGTAAAGTTGATGCAAGATACCCATTGCCATATAGCACTCAGGTAACGTGCGTACGATGACCCGAAAACCGTAAATATCCAGAACGTTCGACAGAGACTTTTTCTGTTCGACCATCTTGTGATAGATACCGTACAAGGTTTTTTCGCGGCCGGTGACCTCGCTTTCGATGCCTGCAGCAGGCAGCGCAGCTCTGACCTGTTCATCAATCTTAGTCAGTACTTCGCGACGATTGCCACGTGCGGCCATCACCGCTTTCTCGAGTACTTGATAGCGGTTCGGAAAGATCGCCATGAAGCAAAGGTCTTGTAACTCACGATAAAGTGCGTTTAGACCTAAGCGATGTGCAATGGGTGCATAGATATCAAGCGTTTCGCGTGCGATCCGGCGCCGCTTTTCCGGCGAGACCGCATCAAGCGTACGCATATTGTGTAGGCGATCTGCCAGCTTGATTAGGATGACACGTATGTCGCGTGCCATGGCAAGAAGCATCTTGCGAAAACTTTCCGCCTGTTGCTGTGCCTTACTTGCAAACTCGAGACGATCCAGTTTAGACAGGCCGTCTACAAGCTCAGCGACCTCGTCGCCAAATTTTTCAAGGAGCTCTTGTTTCGAGATTCCTTGATCTTCCATGACATCGTGCAATAACGCAGCACGGATGGCATTGACATCAAGCTTCCAGCCTGCACAGATTTCTGCAACGGAAATTGGATGGCTGATGTAGGGAGATCCGCTAGAGCGAAACTGCCCCAGGTGCGCTTGGTCTGCAAAGCGATAAGCATCTCGAACGAGCGCGACATCCTTAGCATCGAGGTAGCCATCGAGTAGTGCCTGCAGCGAAGCCATGGAGGCGATCGCGGGCTCGGTGGAAGTCTCAACAGGTGTAGCACCACCGGATAGGGTGCCTAGGGCAACGTCAGACTCATGTCGACGGGTTAGGCGTGAGCCTACCCGTAGGGCGGCCAATAACCCGGATGACGCATATCGTAAGCCGGGAAAGGCCATGCTCGCCTTGTTTAGGTAGGAACCTTGCGCAGCATTTCAATGCCGGTCAGTCCAGCCGAGATTTCACGCAGTGCAGTCACGGTGGGCTTGTCTTTCGATTCAATGCGCGCCGCGTGACCCTGAGCAAGCTCACGGGCACGGTATGTTGCAGCCAGCGTAAGTTTGAAGCGATTAGGGATGTGCTCAAGACAATCGTCAACGGTGATGCGGGCCATGGAATTCCTGTTTCAAAAAGGTGTACAGCGGGTTTGACTTTGCGCTTATTTGCTCTGCGACAAGTGCAATTGTTGAAATAACGCAGCATGCCGAACCTGTTGCGAATCGTAACGCAACCGATTTGATCGGATGATTTCGCCAAGTTGCGTGAGCGCTAAGCTAAAGTCTTGATTAATAATAACATATTCGAACTCGGGCGCATGCGAAATCTCATCGGCTGCTGCCTGAATCCGGCGCTCAATTACCTCAAGACTATCTTGACCTCTGGCTGTTAAGCGCTGGCGAAGTGTTTCGATCGACGGTGGCAAAATGAAGATACCCTTCGAGTCGGGGTAGAGCTTTTTGACTTGTCTTGCGCCTTGCCAGTCGATTTCAAGCAGGACGTCCTGTCCCCGCGCCAGTGCCGCATCGATATGATCCCGGGGTGTGCCGTAATAGTTGCCATGCACTTCAGCCCACTCGAGCAACTGATCATTATTGCGCAGCGCATCAAATTCAGCGTGTGACACAAAGCGATAGTCCTTACCGTGCTGTTCACCGGCTCTCGGCGCACGGGTGGTGCAAGAGACGGACAGCCAAAGCGAGTTGTCTTGGTCTAACAAGGCGTTGACCAAGCTGGATTTTCCAGCGCCGCTAGGCGCCACGACCATAAAAACGTTTCCGGCAACCGAGGACATGGGTGACAATGGCAAAATAGGACAAAACAAAAGCATAGCAGAGTCGCTAGAATCGACGCCTGTGTCCGCAGCACTCTTACATTGATTAAGGATAGCCCCCTCTATGAGCAGCCAACATCTCATCACTCCCCAAGCACTGCATCAACTGCTTGCGAGCGATCCCGCCTCGGTTCTCGTTTGTGATTGTCGCTACGACTTGGTGGATTCCGAGCTAGGGCGCCGCGCCTATGAGGCCTCGCACATTCCTGGCGCAGTGTTTGTCGATCTGGGACGTGTACTGAGCGGCGAGAAAAATGGCTCGAATGGTCGACATCCCTTGCCCGAGCAGCGTGTGTTTGCTGAGCAGCTAGCGGCCCTAGGTGTCAACAGCGACACACTGATTGTGGCCTACGATGCTCCCGGGGGCTCTTACGCAGCGCGTTTGTGGTGGCTTGCCCGTTGGGTGGGGCACGCGAAGGTTGTTGTACTTGATGGCACGATCGATGCCTGGACCAAAGCTGGCTTCGAGCTCACACCGACTAAACCCGCGGCGCGTCTGCGTGGAAACTTCAAGCAGGGTGTGGCGTTGACTAAGGCTGTAGATGTGGCAAACATGCGCGCGGGCTTGGGGCGTAGTGACCGCCTGATTATCGATGGGCGCCCAGGCGATCGTTTTCAAGGAATGAATGAAACACTTGATCCTAAGGCAGGCCATATCCCCGGCTCCTTGAGTCGTCCATCAAAAGATAATTTGGATTCCGAGTGGAAGCTTAAGTCACCTGACGTGTTGCGTGCAGAATTTGCTCGACTCATCGGAGATCGCAATCCTTCAGAGGTTGTGGCAAGTTGTGGATCTGGTGTGTCAGCTTGCCATCTCTTGCTCGCAATGGAGCTGGCTGGTTTAAGTGGCGCTGCGCTGTATGGCGGATCTTGGAGTGAGTGGAGTGCGCAACCGGACGCACCAATCGAACTCGGTGCTGCTAAGGCTTAGCGCCAGCGGCAGTTGCTTTGAAAATGAACGTGAAACTCTATTTACACAAAAAGGGAAAAAAATGTCTGACCTGAAGGTTGCTGTAGTCACCGGAGCGGGTTCCGGAATTGGTCGTGCTGTGTCACATGCGTTGGCAGCGGCAGGGTACGAGGTCTTGCTTGCTGGACGTCGCGCTGACGCGCTCGAAGAGACGCGCAGCCTCGGTGGTGCGCATAGCGCACGTCTACATCCAGTCGTGACAGACGTCAGCGATGAGGCGTCGGTTAAGGCATTGTTTGCTGAGGTCACCAAGCGATTCGGTCGCTTGGATGTACTGTTTAACAACGCAGGCCGTGGTGGCCCTCCCGTGCCAATCGAAGATCTTCCTGTAGACATCTGGAAAGATATCGTCAACATCAACTTGACGGGTATGTTCTTGTGCGCGCAAGCAGCGATCCGCATTATGAAAGACCAAAAGCCACAGGGCGGGCGCATCATCAATAACGGTTCTATTTCTGCGCACGCACCGCGACCATTTTCGATTGGTTACACCTCGACCAAGCATGCTGTGACTGGGTTGACGAAGTCTATTTCACTTGACACACGTCACTACAATATTGCTTGTACGCAGATCGATATTGGTAATGCAGCCACGCCAATGACCGAACGTATGACCAAAGGTGTGCCGCAGCCCGATGGCACGACGCGCGTTGAGCCACGCATGGACGTTAACCATGTGGCACAAATGGTCGCTCAGATCGTCAGCTATCCGCTGGAAACAAACGTGCAGTTCGTCACGATCATGGCAACCACCATGCCATTCGTTGGGCGCGGCTAAGTTGTACGCTCGCGCGTGATTGCAAAGCGGCTATTCGATATTCATTGCCTGTTCGCGCATTTGCTCGATCAGCAATTTTAAGTCGATAGCCGCTTGCGTCATTTCCATGCTGCCCGCTTTAGACCCGAGCGTATTGGCTTCTCTGTTCATTTCCTGAAATAAGAAATCGAGACGTTTTCCGACGCTACCCGAAGCATTGCTTTTTGAGGCGGCTGGGGTTTTGCCCTGGCCCAACAGGAACTCCAATTCTGTGAGATGCGAGGTCAGTCGAGCTAGTTCTTCGGCAACATCAATGCGAATCGCGAACAAACTGGATTCGCTTGCGATGCGCTCCGAGAGCTCTGTACCGGTAATGTGAGCGAATCCTCCTGGATGCGCCGCCTGGAGCGCTTCTTTTAGTTTCAGTGCAAGTTTTTCACGATGCGCTACAAGTAGCGTGGGCATGTGAGCCTCGACCGTTGCGAGCACTTCGCGCACACGTTCTGCGATCTCAAGCATCGCGTCGGCTAATCGCCTGCCTTCTCGTTGACGTCCCTCAATCAGTTGCGTCAAGGCGGGCTCGAGCGCTTCGAGGCACAGCTTTGCCCAGCGCTCAGGCTCCACAGACTGCTGTGGAGTAGTCGACCAGACAAGAATCTCAGTGAGTGTTGGCGAAGGCGTCTGCGGAAGTGTCTGGCGGGCTTGCGCGAGTTGATCGGCAACACGCTGGAGTAACGCGGGTTCAAGTTTTGTTTGTTGTTCACCTATTGCGCGGGCGAAGCTCGCACGTATCTCAACTTTGCCGCGGGCTAGGCTGCCAGCGATACGCTCACGTAGAGGATGTTCAGCCAGGCGTAATTCATCAGGCATTCTGAACTGAACGTCAAGATAACGACTGTTTACGGTTTTAAGTTCGACTGTGACTGCACCGAAGGGTTGCTCTGCTTTAGCACTGCCAAACCCGGTCATACTTTTAATCATTTGTTTTCTCTATGCCTATTGCAGCACCATCAGGATTACGCGGGTCAGACGCGCCAAAGAAACGACCCTGGGTATGCTGTACGGTTTGCGCACGCCCCATTGTTGGCATGACGCGGACATCATGGCCCATCTGTTTTAAAAGTACGATCGTATCAGGACTTACACCACGTTCTATACGCAGGTAATCTGGCATCCATTGATGGTGTGTGCGTGGGGTGGATATGGCCTGAGCGATATTCATATCGAAGTCGATAATATTGACCAGGTTTTGCAGGACTGTTGTGATGATGCGTGACCCACCAGGCGATCCGGTTGCAAGCCATGCGCGTCCATCTTTCACAACAATGACAGGAGTCATTGAACTGAGCGGCCGCTTTCCTGCTTCAACTGCATTAGCGTCACCACCGAGAAGCCCGAAAGCGTTTGGTACACCAGGCTTCGCGACGAAGTCGTCCATTTCATTGTTCAACAATACGCCGGTTCCTCGCGCGACAATGCCGGAGCCAAAATTCAAGTTCAGTGTGTAAGTACAGCTTACTACGTTGCCTGCGTGATCGATGACAGAGAAGTGTGTAGTCTGATCACTTTCAAAGGGCAAGGGTTGACCAGGGCGAACGCTCTGGCTGGGTGTCGCTTTCTCAACGTTGATGCCTTGCGCAATTTGATCTGCGTAGCGTTTGGCGCTTAGCCCACGCTGCGGCACTTTCACAAAGTCGGGGTCGCCCAGGAATTCAGCGCGATCTGCATATGCCAGCCGTGCGCTTTCAGCAAGCAAGTGTATTGTTTGTGCGCTACCGGCCCCGTAGCGTGCAAGTGGATAACGCTCGAGTATGTTCAACATTTGAATGAGGTGCACACCACCAGAGCTGGGCGCGGGCATCGAGAAAATCTGGTGCCCGCGGTAGGTGCCCTGAACGGGCTGGCGAGCGATCGGTCTGTAAGTGCTTAGATCCTCTAGCGTGATCGGCGAAGGTGCTGAGGTGCTCGCCAAGGTGCTCACAATTTGTTGCGCGACAGGACCGGTATAAAAACCATTGGTTCCCGCTTGCGCAATGAGCCGTAGCGTGTTTGCCAGGTCCTTTTGAATTAGCGTGTCACCTCTACGATAGGTCTCGAGCAGATCGTGAGGGCAGTCTTGTAGTGCACATTCTGATGCGCCGACTTTACGCTTGAAGAAAACTTCTCGCGTGCTGGGCCAGCGAATAAGGTGGGCGCGATGGGATCTGAATTGCTCCTCGAGTACTGCACTCACCGTAAACCCGTTTTCGGCTAGCCTAATGGCCGGTGCGATAAGTTGGGACAAGGGCAAGCTCCCATAGTCGCGTGCAGCTTGTATAAGGCCGGCAACCGAACCGGGGACACCAACAGCGTAGGGCGAGCGTGTCGATTTACCTGGGATCACTTGTCCCTGTGCGTCTAAGAATAGATCGGGTCTGGCGCTTGCAGGTGCTGTTTCGCGAAAGTCTAACGCGGTGGTCCTGCCGTGTGCGGCGTCGCGTATGAGCATGAAGCCTCCGCCGCCTAGATTGCCTGCGTTGGGCAGGACGACGGCCAGCGCAAACCCCATTGCCACGGCAGCGTCTGTGGCATTGCCCCCTTGTTGCAGGATGCGGGCGCCGACTTCGCTGGCAAGGCGGTGCTCACTGGCCACCATGCCACCATTTGAGACGACTGGATGAAATATTTCAAAGGAGCCGTCATACCGAAGCACTGCGGTATCGGTCAGAGCAGCCTGGTTGGCCTGAGCGCCCGTCGTTTGCGCTGCGAGCGGCGTTGGTAATGTCACGGCGACGCCGAGACAGGCGACAGTCAACAGGACATGACGCGCTGTGCTGCGTATACTGTGACGCTGCAAACAGCAGGATTGGCTTCTTTGATTCATGGTCGGTCCACTATCCGAATTTTTGTGAGAGCACATCGTGTCAACTGTCAATACCAATCAAACCGTTTCCGCTGAATCACGCCCGTCAGGACGTGCCGCAAACGAATTGCGTACCGTTTCTATGCAGCGGGGCTTTACGCGCTACGCCGAGGGGTCGGTGTTGATCTGTATGGGCAATACTCAAGTACTGTGCACAGCAAGCGTACTCGAAAAAGTGCCTCCGTTTCTAAAAGGCCAAGGGCAGGGCTGGGTCACTGCCGAGTATGGAATGTTGCCGCGTTCGACCCATACACGCTCCGACAGGGAAGCAGCAAAGGGTAAACAGTCAGGCCGGACCCAAGAAATTCAACGTCTGATTGGACGCAGCTTACGTGCGGTAATGGACATGAAGGCACTCGGCGAGCGCACGATCCAAATTGATTGCGACGTGTTGCAAGCGGACGGCGGTACGCGCTGCGCCAGTATTACAGGAGCCTGGGTTGCTGTTGCCGACGCAGTGGATGGACTCATGAAGCAGGGTTTATTGACCCAGAATCCGCTGATTGATTCGGTTGCGGCTGTTTCGGTTGGTATGGTCGGCGGGCAGGCCGTGCTTGATCTGGATTACCCCGAAGACTCCGGTTGCGACGCAGACATGAATATCGTCATGACGGGCGCGGGGCGTTATGTCGAAGTGCAGGGCACGGCCGAAGGACACACCTTTGATCGCGCTGAGCTAAATACTCTGTTGGCCCTGGCTGAAGAAGGCATAGCGATACTGGCGCAAAAACAAAAATCAGCCCGGCAGGGCTGATTTTATTGGCCTGTGCAATCAGGCCGCCTTGCACGCTCTGGTGAAACTAGATAGTCCTGCCACCATCGACAGGTAGTTCTAGTCCAGTCAGAAAGGATGCTTCCTCCGAGGCTAGAAACACTGCCGCATTTGCAATGTCGCGCGGCACGCTGAGTCTACCCATTGGGATTGTTGCAATGAATTTTGCACGGTTCTCAGGGGTATCTGGAATGCCCATAAAGTCACCCAACATCCCTGTGTCACCCATAACAGGACAAATCACATTCACGCGGATGTTGTCGCCTGCAAGCTCGACAGCAAGTGACTTGGACAACAGGTTCGCAGCACCTTTGGACGCGTTGTACCAAGTCAGACCAGGGCGTGGTCGCAGGCCAGCCGTCGAGCCAACGTTAATGATGCAGCCCGATTTCTTGGCTCGCATCATTGGCACGACTGCATTAATCATGTGATAAATCGCTTTAACGTTGACATCGAAGCATCGGTCGTAGGTTGCTTCGTCGACATTCAAAAACGGTTGATTTTTATGTGTGTAGCCTGCGTTGTTCACAACAATATCAACAGACCCAAATTTTTGAACGGCTGTGCTGACGACCAGATCAATATCGGCACGTTTGCTGACATCGCACTTTACCGCTACGGCTGAGGCGCCGATTTCCGCTGCAACCTTTTGAGCGCCGGCTTCATTCAGATCGGCGATGACGACTTTCGCACCCTCACGGACGTAGTAGCGCGCGATTTCTGCGCCAAAGCCGCTTGCGGCACCCGTGACGATTGCAACTTTGTTTTGTAAGCGCATGCTTGTTGTCTCCAGTTATTCGTCTTGGTCAGTATCAATCAGACAATACACGGCCCAGCGTAGGCTGTTTACTAATAGCCCAAACCGTTTGGATCAGTTTCTTGACCTGTGCTTCAGTGGCGTTGCCTTCATACGTTCCAAGACGCAAGGCTTTGTCTTCGATCTCCGGACGCGATAGCGTATTGCCTGGGTCACCCTTGGGCTCATCGACGCGGCCCGCGAGACTACGTCCGTCCTTGGTGGTCACAGTGACCTTGCCGATCCAGCGTTGTGGATAGGCCGTGTCGACCTCCTCGTCGAGTTCCATTGTGACCTTGTCGCGGAAGGCAGCGACTTGACCATCTTTGAGTGCTTTATCAAAGCCTGCCAAGTCAGCCGAATTTCGTATTGCGATCAGGGCCAGGACGGTACCCATCGAAAACTTTGATTGATGGACGGTCTGTGGGTCGACAACCGGCCCCAGTACGTCAATTGCCCCTTGGTGCACGTGGGTCACGACGCGCGTGATGTCATCAGCCTTTAACCCATGGGTCTTCATGGCGTGTTGCAATGCATCGGCTGCCGGATGTGTATGGCGGCACGACGCATGGTATTTGAATGACGTCTCGGGTAAGGCCCAGCGCACGCCCAGACGATCGGTCAGCTTGGCAGGGTCGGCATCAGTCGACATACCAGCGGCCATGCCTTGGACGCCTTCGAGGATACGACGCGCACCGGTAAAGCCTTCTTTGGCAAGGTAGGCTGAGCTAAGACCTGTTGAAGCTGCGTGAGCTGTATGCAACTGTTTGGAGTCGGCGGCGTCGCGCAAAAATTCCCACAAGCCAGATGCCTGCGTGCCGGCTGAGCCGATTGCGTTAAGCATTTGTTCTGGGTTGAGCTTAAGCAGGCGTCCAACAGTTACAGCCGCCGCAACCGTGCCTGCGGTACCTGTCGTATGAAAAATTTTGTAGTGTGAACGACCGAGGAACTCGCCTACGCGAATACCAACTTCGTAGCCTACGACCGATGCCGTAATGAACTCTTCACCTGAAGCGCCGATCGCTTGTGCGACAGCCAGTGCTGGTGGGAATACGACAGCCGCTGGATGAAATACCGAACCGTTGTGCACATCGTCTTGCTCAACAACGTGCGCAGCAGCAGCATTCACCATCGCAGCAAAAAATGGATTCGTCATTCTACGATTGACGAAATCTTCAGACTTGCCGTCGGAAGGGCCCATCAGCGCTGTGTATTTTGCCATCGCTTTGACTGCACGCGCGGACGACCCTGCCAATATAGATGCCATCGTATCCAGAAAGAGATCTTCGCAACGCATACGGACCGACTCTGGAATGTCGGAGTATTGCAGTTCAGAGGCAAACTTCGCGAGCGCAGCGCTTGGATGCAAGACAGCAGCAGGGGCAGGGGAACGAACGGCAGTCATGGTTTATCCTTTAGAACGAACGTGGGAGGCCAAGTACGTGTTCAGCCACGTACGACAAGATCAGGTTGGTTGATATTGGCGCGACTTGATATAAACGTGTTTCGCGGAATTTACGCTCTACGTCGTATTCGCAGGCGAAGCCAAAGCCACCATGGAATTGTAAGCAAGCATTTGCCGCTTCCCATGACGCGTCGGCCGCGAGCAACTTCGCCATGTTGGCTTGTGTGCCGCACGCTTGCTTCGCATCAAAGAGACGGCAAGCTTCGTAACGCATCAGGCTAGCAGCTTCGACGTTGACAAAAGCCCGTGCAATCGGAAACTGCACACCTTGGTTTTGACCGATCGGACGACCAAAGACGATACGATCTTTCACGTACTTGGATACGCGGTCAATGAACCAGTAACCATCGCCAATACACTCAGCTGCAATCAACGCGCGCTCAGCGTTCAATCCGTCGAGAATGTACTTAAAGCCTTTGCCTTCCTCACCGATAAGGTTTTCGGCTGGGATTTCAAGGTTCTCAAAGAAGAGTTCGTTGGTTTCGTGGTTAACCATGTTCAAAATGGGGCGCACGGTTAAACCGTTGCCGATTGCTTGGTGGAGATCGACGATAAATATCGACATCCCTTCGGATTTCTTTGTTACTTGATCAAGCGGTGTGGTGCGGGCCAACAAGATCATGAGGTCGGAGTGCTGGATACGCGAGATCCAAACCTTTTGACCATTAATGACGTAACGGTCTCCCTTCTTAACCGCCGTTGTCTTGATCTTGGTGGTGTCGGTGCCAGTTGTTGGTTCCGTCACGCCCATCGACTGCAGGCGCAGCTCACCCGCCGCAATTTTTGGCAAATAGAGATTTTTTTGTTCGGTTGAGCCATGGCGCAATAGAGTCCCCATGTTGTAGAGCTGTCCGTGGCAGGCTCCCGAATTACCACCCGAGCGGTTAATCTCTTCCATAATTACCGATGCCTCTGTCAGCCCGAGGCCCGAACCACCATATTCCTGTGGGATCAGGGCTGCCATCCAGCCTGCCTGGGTCAACGCATTGACGAACTCTTCTGGATAGCCTCGTGCCTCGTCCACTTTACGGAAGTACTCGTCGGGGAATTGTTTGCAAAGGTCCCGGATGGCGTCACGAATATCTTGATATTGGTCTGAATGAGTAGTTTGCATGATTGTCTTATGATGGCGTGTATGGCGAAAACGCTAATGTGCCCGAGCGCGGACCGCCTGACTATTGATGTTTGGTTAACCCGGACTTTTTGAATGCTTAAGCGACTACCTATTCCATGGCAAACCACTTCGATCTGACGGATTTGCAACTTATCGTCAACATTGGGGACGCTAGCAGCCTGACCCGTGGCGCGGAAAAGTCGCATTTGTCGCTTCCCGCTGCCAGCAATAGGGTTAAAAACCTCGAAGACCACTTTGGGACTAGGCTATTTAACCGAAATAGCCAGGGTGTGACGCTCACCCCATCGGGGGAAGCATTTTTGCGCCATGCCAGGCTGGTTTTACGTCAAATTGACCACTTGCGCGGGGATATTCACGAATACGCTCGAGGTATCAAAGGCCAGGTGAGGGTACTGGCGAATACGACGGCGATGACGGAGTTCATGCCCGCGGTATTAAGTCGTTACCTGGCATCCCATCCAGATGTCACCGTTGAGCTACGTGAACGCCTGAGTTATCTGGTCATTAAGGCCGTGTCGGAGGGCTCGGCAGATATCGGAATTGTCGCCGGTCGGCCGGAATCGTCGGAACTCGAGTACTTGCCCTATCGGAAAGATCGACTCGTGCTTGTGACATCGCAGGATCACCACTTTGGTGACCGCACTGAGGTCGCTTTTGCTGAAACCATGCGTTACGAATATGTCGGATTGTCTGAGTGGAGCGCCATTCATGCTTTCTTGATTCAGGCGGCCGATAAGCTCGGACATCCGTTTCGGTTCAGGGTTGAGGTCGGCAGCTTCGAGGCTGTGTGCCGGATGATTGAGGCCGGCGTGGGTATTGGTGTGGTGCCCGAGTTAGTGGCGAGACGCTATGCGCAGCGCCTGAAGATAAAAATTGTGCGCTTGTCCGATGACTGGGCCGATCGTAAATTGCAAATCTGTGTACGCAAACTCGAACAATTGCCCGGTTTTGCACGTGAGCTAGTCAATATGCTGATTGAAGACGTGCCCTTTGCAGACTTACAGGAGCGGGAATGATGTTGAGCTCTCTTGTGTTGGCCTCGGGTAATGCCGGAAAAATCAAAGAGTTCGAGGCGCTTTTTGCGCCACTTGGCGTCAAGCTCATTTCCCAAAAGAGTTTGAATATTCCCGACGCGCCTGAGCCACACGCAACATTCGTTGAGAACGCGCTCGCTAAGGCTAGGCACGCAAGTGCTTTGTCGGGCTTACCTGCGCTAGCAGACGACTCTGGATTGTGCGTGCATGCGTTAGGCGGGGAGCCAGGCGTGCATTCTGCACGTTATGCGCAAGTGCTTGATGGGCCACGCTCGGACGCCGCGAACAATGAAAAGCTATTGACGGTCTTGCGCGACGTGACCGATCGACGTGCATGGTATGTGGCTGTGTTGGTGCTTGTCATGCGCCCTGATGACCCTCAGCCTGTCATTGCACAGGCTAACTGGAGTGGCGAAATCGTGGATCAGGCGCGCGGCGACAATGGTTTTGGCTACGATCCTTATTTCTTTTTGAAAGAAGAGGGGTGTTGCGTAGCGGAGCTCGCACCCCAGAAAAAAAATGCCATCAGTCATCGCGGCATGGCCATGCGTGAATTGGTCGCGCAGCTCAGACAAGCTGGGATGCTTGCATAATGGCACGCATCATCCCGATAGTCGCTGAGCAGGCCACGAGCAAACTTGTTTCGAGCACCGCGGGTCTTCCAGGGGCTGGTTCGCTGCTGACCACCTTGCCGCCCCTGTCGCTTTACATACACGTACCTTGGTGTGTGCGTAAGTGTCCATACTGCGATTTCAATTCGCATCAAGCACCAAGTGTGCTGCCCGAGGAACAATACCTTGAGGCATTACAGGCTGACCTAGAGCAAGCTCTTCCAAATGTATGGGGTCGTCAGGTGCACACAGTCTTTATTGGCGGTGGCACACCAAGCTTGTTGAGTGAACATGCGATGGACCGCCTTCTATCGATGCTGCGCACGCATTTAAATCTTTGGCCAGATGCTGAGATCACAATTGAGGCTAATCCGGGTACAGCTGAGGCGAATAGACTACTTGAGTATTCGCGCAGCGGCGTCAACAGAATTTCGCTAGGTATTCAGTCTTTCGATAGCAGACAACTCAAGGCGCTAGGTCGAGTCCATGATGCAGATCAAGCACGCGCTGCGATAGAGATGGCGCAACGTGCTGTCGCGCGAGTCAATTTGGATTTGATGTTTGCCTTGCCGCAGCAGACCTTGGAAGAGTCCATCCAAGACGCACGAGAAGCGTTGTCTTTTGGTACTGAACATTTGTCGATGTATCAGCTCAGTATCGAGCCAAATACGGTCTTTGCGAAGTTTCCCCCAGCGTTGCCCGAGGACGACCTTGCTGTCGAGATGGAGGACGCCATTGAAAGTTTATGTGGCGCAGCGGGTCTTGAGCGCTATGAGGTCTCCGCATTCGCCAAAATAGGTGCGCGGGCAAGACATAACCTGAACTACTGGCAATTTGGGGATTATTTGGGTTTAGGCCCGGGTGCCCATGGCAAGTTGTCGTTCCCGGACAAAATACTCAGACAAGCCAGGACGCGCAGCCCTGACTCGTGGATGCAGTCTGCTCTGCAAAGAGATGGCTCGCATATTGCTGAGTCGCGCACCCTAGACTCAAGCGAGCTGCCGTTCGAGTTCATGCTCAATGCTTTGCGTTTGCGCGAGGGCGTACCCGCATCTTTGTATCCAGAGCGATGCGGCAGGGCTCCGGCCGGATTTGCGGGTATGCTTGCGCAGGCTGCACAGAAAGGCCTTCTAGTGGACTCATCTATCCGCTACCAAGCCACGCCAATAGGTTGGCGCTTTTTGAATGAGTTGCAGGGCATTTTTCTCTCGTAGCACCAAATAAGTGCGTAAAAATCCCATTTTGTGCGCATATGCACTATATTGGTGCCAGTTATTAGCCCTGCTACAGGGCTAATTCAGCTTCTGGCAGTTGGCACAAAACTTGCTTTGGATGTCACAAGGTAAAATTACGCGCGAGTTCCAACCAAAATATTAGTCAGTCATTCCTTCTAATTCATACCCGGAGTCAATAATGACCACCTCTAAAGATGTTCTGAAGAAGATTGCCGATAACGAAGTCAAGTTTGTTGACTTCCGTTTTACGGACACTATGGGCAAAGAGCAGCACGTCTCTGTGCCTGTCAGCCAAATGGGCGAAGATAAGTTTAAGGACGGCCATGCATTTGACGGTTCGTCGATCGCAGGCTGGAAGGGCATTGAAGCTTCAGACATGCTGTTGATTCCAGATCCAGCAACTGCTCACATGGATCCATTCCGTGAAGAGTCGACCATGATCCTGACATGTGACGTGGTTGAGCCCTCAGACATGAAAGGCTACGAGCGCGATCCACGCTCTTTGGCAAAACGCGCTGAAGCCTATCTGAAGTCCAGCGGCTTAGGCGACACGGCTTATTTCGGTCCAGAACCAGAGTTTTTTGTTTTTGACGGCGTAACTTGGGGCGACGATATGTCCGGCTGCCACGTCAAGATCAAGTCCGAAGAGGGCTCATGGTCAACCGGCATGGAATTCGAAGGTGGCAACTTGGCTCACCGTCCAAAAGTTAAAGGCGGCTACTTCCCAGTTCCTCCCGTCGACTCAATGCAAGACATGCGTTCCGAGATGTGCTTGTTGCTCGAAGAAGCTGGCATTCCAGTTGAAGTGCACCATCACGAAGTTGCTGGCGCAGGTCAGCTCGAAATCGGTACCAAGTTCAGCACGCTCGTTACACGTGCAGACTGGAACCAGATCATGAAGTACACGATTCACAACGTTGCACATGCCTACGGCAAAACAGCAACCTTCATGCCAAAGCCAATCGTTGGTGACAACGGTTCGGGCATGCACGTGCACCAGTCGATCTGGAAAGACGGTCAGAACTTGTTCGCAGGCAATGGTTACGCTGGTCTGTCTGAGTTTGCTCTGTACTACATCGGCGGTGTGATCAAGCACGCACGTGCACTGAACGCGATCACCAACCCAGGTACGAACTCGTACAAGCGTCTGGTGCCACATTACGAAGCCCCTGTGAAGCTTGCTTACTCGGCACGTAACCGTTCGGCTTCGATCCGTATTCCTTACGTTGCAAACCCCAAGGGTCGTCGTATCGAAGCGCGTTTCCCAGATCCACTCGCCAACCCATACTTGGCTTTCTCGGCCTTGATGATGGCTGGTCTGGATGGTGTGCAGAACAAGATTCATCCTGGCGATCCAGCAGACAAGAACTTGTACGACTTGCCACCTGAAGAAGATGCAAAGATCCCAACAGTGTGCAGCTCGCTCGAGCAAGCGCTTGAGGAATTGAACAAAGACCGCGAGTTCTTGACCCGTGGTGGCGTGTTCACAAACGAGATGTTGGATGCATACGTTGATTTGAAGATGCAAGAAGTTAATCGTCTTCGTATGACAACGCACCCTGTTGAATTTGACCTTTACTACAGCCTCTAAACTGCCGACAAATCTGGGGTCGGGCCTCCCGGCCTGATACCCATGAACTCCGTTGAAGCCTTCGATCTACTCGCCACGACGGTTCTGTTATTGAACCCGAACGGCGAAGTCGCAGAGGCTAATGCGGCGGCGGAAGTGATGTTTGGGCGGTCCCGGCGTACCCTGATTGGGTTGCCGGCCGCCCATTTGTTTGAGCGTGACAGTGCGTTGGAGCAGTCTTTCCGGCAAGCCTGCGCGGGTGATGTCGATGATTGTCGGCAATTCGCTCGGACACGACGCGGCGCAGACTCGGTCGAAGTAGGTGTGACATCCATCGCGTTAGTTGGGCGGCCTTGGGCAGCCCTTATTGAGGTGAAAGATATTGAGCAGCGTGTGCTGGTCGATCGCAGTATCCGCTTGGTTGATGAAATCGAAACGCAGCACGAGCTGCTGCGCAATCTGGCACATGAGGTAAAGAATCCTCTCGGGGGTCTGCGCGGTGCTGCGCAGTTACTCGAGTCCGAATTGCCTGATCCAGCACTGCAGGAATACACACGAGTCATTATTTCAGAAGCCGATCGTCTACAAGCGCTAGTCGATCGCTTAGCTGCACCCCAGCGCATGCCTGTGCAATGGCAGTCGGTCAATATCCACGAGGTCTGCGAACGCGTATGTGCGCTTGTACGCGCGGAGTTTAGGCACGTCGCGCTACAACGTGACTACGATGCATCGATGCCCGAGTTTCGTGCTGACCCCGCTCGATTGATGCAAGCGCTTTTAAATGTGGTTCGAAATGCTGCGCAGGTTTTGACGGGATCCGCGCAAGTCGCATCCCCACACATCACAATCAAGACGCGAGTCGCGCGTCAAGTTTTATTGCGACATAAACAACATCGCATGGCCGTTGTCGTTTCAGTGCTAGACAACGGACCTGGCGTACCCGAGACAATTCAAGACCGAATTTTTCATCCACTCGTGACAGGTCGTGATGGCGGGACCGGCTTAGGCCTGAGTCTTGCGCAAGATTTCGTCCAACAACACGGTGGCGTAATTGAATTTGACTCGAAGCCCGGACACACCGAGTTTCGCCTGATGTTACCTATGGAGTCGTTATGAAACCTGTCTGGATCGTAGATGATGACCAGGCCATTCGCTGGGTGTTAGAGAAAGCGCTAAGCCGTGCTGGAATGGTAACCAGAAGTTTCGTGGGTGCGAACGAAGTGTCGGCCGCCTTGAGATCTGAGACGCCCGCAGCGTTGATCTCGGACATTCGTATGCCAGGAACAGATGGTTTCGAATTGTTGAAACACGTCAAGGAAAAGTATCCTGCCTTGCCGGTGATCATCATGACCGCGTTCAGCGATCTTGATAGTACTGTCACGGCATTTCAGGGCGGGGCGTTTGATTATTTAGCAAAGCCATTCGATATTAATGAAGCTGTGGCGTTGATTTCGCGTGCGGTTCAGGAACCTGAAGCTGAAGAAACCTCGGTTGGGGTAGGGCGAGCAGACGTATCCCAAGACAAGGGGATACTCACCCAGTCGTCTTCCGTGGCGATGCAAGAGGTATTTCGAGCAATTGGACGCTTGGCGCAGTCCAACGTGACTGTGTTAATTACCGGCGAGTCAGGTACCGGCAAAGAATTGGTTGCACATGCACTGCATAGTCATGGTGCTCGAGCAAAGGGGCCGTTCATCGCCTTGAATACGGCAGCCATCCCAAGAGATCTGCTTGAGGCTGAGCTCTTTGGGCATGAGCGCGGTGCCTTCACGGGCGCCAATTCACTGCGCCGTGGACGTTTTGAAGAGGCGAGCGGTGGCACACTTTTTTTAGATGAAATTGGCGATATGCCGTTTGAGTTGCAGACTAGATTGCTGCGCGTCCTATCAGACGGAACGTTTTATCGGGTCGGTGGGTCGCAACCAGTGCGGGTGGATGTGCGGATCGTTGCTGCCACCCATCAACCACTCGAAGATCGCGTGCGCGAAGGAAAATTTCGAGAAGACTTGTTCCATCGCTTGAACGTCATTCGACTGCGTTTGCCGCCGCTGCGCGAGCGACGTGAGGATGTCCCTGAGCTTGCGCGGCATTTTCTGTCCCTCTCCGCGCGTGGAGTCGGCGTGCCGGTTAAGCGGATTTCAGACGCTGCGATGCAAGTCCTGGCGAAGTTTGATTTTCCGGGTAATGTTCGGCAGCTCGAGAACTTTTGTCATTGGCTAACTGTGATGGCGCCGGGTCAGACTGTTGGTGTTGCTGATTTGCCACCTGAGGTGCGTGCGGCAACATTGCCGGCCTCGGCTCCCAGCGTTGGAGTGAGCAATGA
>JBEDEU010000008.1:0-20848 GCA_041175585.1 Pseudomonadota bacterium
ATAAGACGCTATCTAGTACTTGTTGCTGGCTATCATGTTGACCGGGAACCCAATAGGGGAAAGGCGGCATGCGTCCGATGAGGTCTGCCTCGTTCCAGCCAATCATTCTGCAAAACGCGGGGTTGACGTAGGCAATGCGACCTTCCAAGTCTAGTACTCGCATTCCAGTAGACATGGAGTTCTCCATGGCTCTGCGAAATCCGGTCTCGGTGATTAGCGCGGCTTCGGCTTTCGATCGGTAGTGTGTGTAGCGCCAAAGTATGAGCAACGCGATAACGATCACAACAGATAAGCCAATGACAACCCAGATTAAGCGTTGTTGGCGCATCTCTTGATCGATGGTGATAAACATCACGCTGCCGTCGTGCAGGCGTTGCAACCAGAAAAAAGCGCTCATGACACAGGCATAGAGCACGAGCACAAGCATTGGCGTGAGCCAATACCAACGCCTGCGCCGTAATCGCGCTTGGTCCTGAAACGGAATCGAAACTACCGACTTAGGGGAGTTGGACATTCGGGTTATCCATATTAGGGTTGCATTTTAGTCGTAGCAGCGCGACGAAATATTCCTTAAATTTCATAATGCGAAAATACATACCGCTTGATGAAATTTTTGTTGCTCAAGACTAAACTTCTACCTAGAATGCCAAAAATACTCAAAACAAAGTAGGCTTCAGAACATAAGTCCTACCTACCCAGGAGATCGCTATGGCACCACAAGCTGCCGCATTCCAAGCCGCGAACGATGATGATTCACTTGAGACCCAAGAGTGGCTAGACGCCCTGGCTGCGGTTCTTGATCGCGAGGGTCCTGATCGTGCGCATTATCTCCTAGAGAGGCTGACAGACTTAGCACGTCGTTCAGGCGCGCATATTCCGTTCTCGCCCAACACCGCTTACCTCAATACGATTCCTGCAGCATTAGAGCCGGCACATCCAGGCAATCAGGAGCTTGAGGCCCGCATCCGTCACTACATCCGCTGGAACGCAATGGCGATGGTGGTCAAGGCCAACAAGCACAACCCGCCCGATGGCGGAGACCTCGGCGGCCACATTGCATCGTTCGCATCGCTCGCGACCATGATTGGGTGCGGTCAGAACCATTTTTGGCATGCTGATACTCCCGAGCGCGGCGGTGACCTTGTGTACTTTCAGGGCCATTCATCTCCTGGCGTCTACGGCCGTGCCTATCTTGAAGGGCGGTTGACTGAAGAGCAGTTGAATAACTTCAGGCAGGAAGTGGGCGGTAAAGGGCTTTCCTCATACCCGCATCCAAAGCTCATGCCGGAGTTTTGGCAGTTTCCGACTGTGTCGATGGGCCTGGGTCCCTTGATGGCAATCTATCAGGCACGTTTCTTAAAATATCTCCATGCGCGCGGTATCGCGGATACAAGTCAGCGTAAGGTCTGGGTATTTTGCGGCGACGGTGAGATGGACGAGCCCGAATCACTTGGTGCAATTAGCTTGGCTGCACGCGAGAAGCTTGATAACTTGATTTTTGTGATCAATTGCAATCTGCAACGTCTAGACGGCCCCGTGCGCGGCAACGGCAAAATTATTCAGGAGCTTGAGGGTGACTTCCGTGGCAGCGGCTGGAATGTCATCAAGATGATTTGGGGTGGCTACTGGGATCCACTGCTTGCCAGTGATAAAGAAGGCATCCTGCGCAAAATAATGGATGAGACTGTCGATGGAGAGTACCAGGCGTACAAAGCCAATGACGGTAAATTTGTTCGCGATCATTTCTTTGGTAAGCATCCAAAGCTTCTCGAGATGGTTTCGCGCATGAGTGATGAGGATGTTTGGCGTTTGAACCGCGGTGGTCATGATCCACACAAAGTTTACGCAGCCTTCTCAGCGGCAACGAAACACACTGGCCAACCAACAGTCATTCTTGCCAAGACCATTAAGGGTTATGGCGTGGGTCATATGGTGCAGGCAAAGAATCCATCGCACCAACAGAAGAAGCTTGATACGGACACCATTCGCGAGTTCCGTGATCGGTACAACATTCCGATTCCAGATAGTAAGTTGGAAGAGGTTCCTTACTACAAGCCCGCAGAAGATGCACCGGAAATGCTGTATTTGCATGAGCGACGCAAAGCGCTTGGTGGTTATTTGCCAAAACGTCGCACCAAGGCAGATGAGAAGCTGATAGCGCCCGCGCTTGAAGTCTTTAGACCAGTTCTTGAGCCTACTGCCGAGGGTCGGGAGATCTCGACGACGCAGGCCTTTGTGCGTGTTTTGAATCAGGTGTTGCGCGACAAGGATATTGGTCCACGTGTTGTCCCGATTCTTGCCGATGAGTCCCGTACCTTCGGTATGGAAGGCTTGTTCCGCCAGATTGGTATTTATGCGCCGGAAGGTCAGAAATACATTCCCGTCGATAAGGACCAGGTGATGTATTACCGCGAGGCAGCTGACGGACAGTTGCTCCAGGAGGGTATCAACGAAGCGGGTGCATTTAGTTCGTGGATCGCCGCAGCGACGTCGTATTCGACGAACAATCGAATTATGGTTCCGTTCTACATCTATTACTCGATGTTCGGATTTCAGCGCGTCGGCGATTTGGCTTGGGCCGCTGGAGATATGCAGGCGCGCGGTTTCCTTTTGGGCGGAACCGCTGGCCGTACTACCCTCAACGGTGAAGGTTTGCAGCATGAAGATGGCCACAGCCACATCTTCTCGGCGACGATTCCAAATTGTGTTTCGTACGACCCAACTTTTGCGCACGAACTTGCTGTGATTATTCAGCATGGCCTCAAGCGTATGGTAGAAGACCAGGAAAACGTCTTCTATTACCTCACGGTGATGAATGAGAACTATCCTCAGCCAGGCCTGACCAAGGGTGATGAGGAGGGCATCATTCGAGGCATGTACCGTTTGAAGAAGGGCGGAAAGAGTAAGGTTCGTGCCCAACTCCTGGGCTCGGGAACAATTTTGCGTGAAGTCATGGCGGCAGCTGAGCTGCTTGAGAAGGATTGGAGTGTCTCCGCAGATATCTGGAGCGTCACTAGCTTCACAGAGTTACGCCGTGAGGGTCTGGATTGCGAGCGCTTCAACATGCTTCATCCGACTGGTAAATCACAGGTTCCGTACGTGACTAGCGCGCTAGACAAGACGGACGGCCCGATCATCGCCTCGACCGACTACATGAAAATGTTTGCCGATCAGATTCGTCCCTTTGTGCCGAATGGCCGCCAGTACCGCGTGCTGGGCACCGACGGGTTTGGACGTTCAGACTTCCGTTATCGCTTGCGTGAGCACTTCGAGGTAGATCGTCATTTCGTTGTGCTTGCAACGTTGCGCGCGCTGGCTGATGAGGGGAAGGTGCCGGTTGCTCAGGTCGCTGCAGCAATCAAGAAGTACGGTATCGATCCTAACAAAGCCAATCCACAATACGCTTGATAGAGAGACGCATAATGAGCAACACAGCAGCCATTCAGGTACCCGATATCGGAGACTTTGACACGGTCGAAGTCATTGAAGTTCTCGTTAAGATTGGCGATACCGTTAAAGCCGAACAGAGTTTAATCACTGTCGAGTCCGACAAGGCTTCTATGGAGATACCTTCGTCGCAAAGTGGCGTCGTCAAATCTATCGATGTGAAGGTGGGCGATAAGGTCAAACAGGGAAGTGTGGTCGTGCACCTGGAAGTCGGCGCGGCAGCCGTATCATCTGCTGCTGCGACAAGCGCACCGAGTGCTCCTGCACAACCAGCAGCTGTGCCCGCACCCGCACCTGTCGTAGCCGCTACTCCGGCTCCTGCGGCTGCCGCTTCCCCAGTCCAGGCATCTTCTGCGCCACCGCCCGCCGTTGGTCAGCTTGAGATGCCTGCGTCTACTGCTGGTCTTCCGCATGCGTCGCCATCTGTGCGCAAGTTCGCACGTGAGCTTGGCGTGGATTTGACGCTTGTGAAAGGTAGTGGGCCAAAGAGCCGCATTACACAAGAGGATGTACAAGGCTTTGTCAAAACAGCGTTGGCAGGCAAGGGCGGTGCACCAAGCGCCGGTCCTGCGCTTGGTGGTGGATTGGATTTGTTGCCGTGGCCTAAAGTTGATTTCACCAAGTTCGGTGCGGTCACTCCTCAGCCGTTGTCGAGAATCAAAAAGATTTCGGGTGCGAACTTGCATCGCAACTGGGTCATGATCCCTCACGTTACAAACAACGACGAGGCGAATATTACGGATCTCGAAGCATTGCGTTTGACGCTAAATAAGGAAAACGAGAAGTCAGGGGTCAAGGTGACGATGCTGGCGTTCTTAATTAAGGCTTGCGTTGCAGCGCTCAAAAAGTTTCCTGACTTCAACGCTTCTCTTGATGGCGATCAACTGATTCTTAAGCAGTACTTCCACATTGGCTTTGCAGCGGATACGCCCAATGGCTTGGTCGTGCCCGTTATCCGTGATGCTGACAAGAAGGGCATCATCGAGCTCGCGCAGGAGAGTAGTGAGCTCGCGAAGAAGGCACGAGATGGAAAGCTTTCGCCGGCTGAGATGCAGGGTGGATGCTTTTCAATTTCGTCCCTTGGTGGGATTGGCGGCACGCATTTCACGCCGATCATTAACGCGCCGGAGCTCGCCATTCTTGGGGTGTCGCGTTCTTTTATGAAGCCGGTTTGGGATGGTAAGCAGTTTGTGCCACAGCTCACACTCCCGTTGTCGTTGTCCTATGACCATCGTGTCATTGATGGTGCAGCCGCAGCGCGCTTTAATGCCTACCTTTGCACTTTGCTGGCGGACTTCCGTCGCATCGCACTTTAAGGAATCACGATGAGCGATTCAATCAATATTGCGGTGCCGGATATCGGTGATTTTGATACCGTGGAAGTCATCGAGCTGTTGGTCAAAGTTGGCGATACCGTTCGCGTCGACCAAAGTTTGATTACGGTCGAATCAGATAAGGCTTCAATGGAGATTCCATCCTCGCACGCAGGGGTGGTGACGCAACTTTCCATTAAGGTCGGAGACAAGGTAAAGCAAGGCTCAGTCATCGCGCAGATCTCCGCAGCAGCAGGCGCAGCGCAAGCCGCACCGGCGACGTCAGCTCCGGCCGCGACAAAGGAAGTGGAATCAAAACCAATACCTGCTCAAACTCCTGCGGTGGCGGCCGTCAATGCGGGTAGTTTTTCAGGGAAGGTTGATCACGAATGTGATCTCGTTGTTTTAGGGGCCGGCCCAGGTGGATATTCTGCGGCATTTCGTGCTGCTGACCTCGGGCTCAAAGTTATTCTGATCGAGCGTTACGCCACACTGGGTGGTGTTTGCTTGAATGTCGGTTGCATACCTTCAAAAGCGCTGCTGCATACCGCAGCCGTCCTAGAAGAGGCGCAAGCATTAGCCGCGCACGGCATTAGCTTCGGTGCACCCAAGATTGATCTTGATAAGCTCCGAGCATTTAAAGATGGCGTAATTGGCAAGCTGACTGGTGGTTTAGCCGGTATGGCGCGCGCGCGTAAGGTCACTGTGCTGCAGGGTAGTGGTTCGTTCGTCGGCCCAAACCACCTCAGTATTGCCTCAGATGCAGGCGCCTCGGTGGTCAAGTTTTCTCAAGCGATTATCGCAGCGGGTAGTCAGTCAGTGAAGCTTCCCTTTTTGCCGGCCGATGATCGCATCGTCGACTCGACCGGTGCGCTTTTGCTGCGCAGTATCCCCAAGCGCATGTTGATTATTGGTGGCGGGATCATCGGTTTAGAGATGGGGACGGTCTATTCTGCACTTGGGGCGCGCCTGGACGTTGTGGAAATGCAAGATGGCCTTATGCAGGGCGCCGACCGAGATCTCGTCAAAGTTTGGCAAAAACTTAATGCCCCGCGATTTGACAACATTATGTTGGGCACGCGGACGGTTTCAGCTGAAGCCAAAAAGGACGGGATCTACGTCACATTTGAGGGTGCGAATGCGACTGCTGAGCCGCAGCGTTACGACCTCGTGCTGCAAGCGGTCGGTCGTACGCCAAACGGCAAGAAGATCGCTGCAGAGCAAGCGGGTGTGCAGGTGACCGATCGGGGTTTTATCGAGGTCGATCGCCAGATGCGCACTAATGTCGCGCACATCTTTGCAATCGGAGATATCGTTGGTCAGCCGATGCTCGCGCACAAGGCGGTTCATGAGGGCCACGTGGCGGCTGAGGTTGCAGCGGGTCAGAAGAGCTTCTTTGATGCCCGCGTTATTCCGTCGGTTGCGTACACGGATCCAGAGGTGGCTTGGGTAGGTCTGACTGAGGAGCAAGCTGCTCAGCAGGGCGTTGCTGTTACAAAAGGCTTGTTTCCTTGGGCCGCGTCCGGTCGCGCTATTGCGAATGGTCGCGATGAGGGCTTTACAAAGCTGTTGTTTGATGCGACATCCCATAAGATTTTGGGAGGTGGAATTGTCGGCACGCACGCTGGTGATCTGATCAGCGAAGTCGCCTTAGCCATCGAGATGGGTGCTGATTCTGTCGATATTGGTAAAACAATTCATCCTCACCCAACGCTTGGGGAGTCGGTCGGGCTCGCAGCCGAAGCGGCGGAAGGGCACTGCACCGATTTGCCACCCGCGCGCAAGCGTTAATCACTTACGCACGGTACCGTGGGCTTTAGATCATCCCAATCTAAAGTGCCACGGTCGAAAACCATGGAACTGCTGCGATAGCAATAAGTCCGACGATCAGGGCTGCAATATAGGGCCAGATCGCGCCCATCACCTCATCAGGCGAGCTGTTTCCGATACGGCAAGCAACATAGAAGCCTACGCCGATAGGTGGCATCATCAGTCCAATATTCATTGCAGTCACAACGACCATTGAATAGTGGATGTCATGGATTCCGAGTTTCTTCGCGATTGGGAACATGATCGGTGCCAAGATCAAGATTGCTGGCAGACCTTCCAGCAAACAGCCCAAAATTAGAAACACAAGAATTGTGATGATCATGAACCCGACAGTTCCACCAGGAAGTGTCGTGAGAAATTGAGATAGGCTCTGTACGACGCCACTTTGTGTGATGGCCCAAGCCATGGCTGAGGCTGTACCGAGAATCAACAGGATTGCTCCGCTCAACGCAGCTGTTTCAACCAGCATGGAGTAAACCTTGCGCCAACCGATGCCGCCATAGAGTACCTGTCCAATGATCATCGCGTAGAGCACTGCAATCGTGGACACCTCAGTCGCCGTGGCCACACCACCGCCGACTGCGCTGCGAATCAAGAACGGGAGCACGAGTGCAGGGCCCGCGATCATTAGTGCGCGACCGATTACAGACCAACTAGCGCGTCGAACATTCTCCATTATTTCGTGACGCGCTTTCCAGCGTGCCAGCAGGGCGAGTGCCACCAGTAACACCGCGGCAATGACTACGCCGCTCTGGAATAAGCCCGCGATGGAGACGCCCGCCACGGAGCCCAATACGATTAAAACGATGCTTGGTGGCACGGTGTCAGCCATGGCGGCACCAGTTGCCAGAAGTGCGATCATTTCTTTTGGTTTGTGGCCGCGTCGCTTCATCTCTGGAAACAATGCCGGTGCGATGGTCGCCATGTCGGACACTTTTGAGCCGGAAATCCCTGACACAATGAAGAGCGAACCTAGCAGCACATAGGACATGCCCGCCTTGATATGTCCAAGTAGGGAGGCAAGAAAATCGACGATAGCCTTGCCCATTCCTGTGGCGTCCAGTACACAACCTAGTAAGACAAAAATTGGCACGGAAACCAGGATCAGGCTCGACATACCTTCGTCCATCCGGCCGATAACAACCATCAAAGGTACGGTCGTTGTGAAACCGAGATAGCTCAAAGCGCCTAGGCCAAAACAAAAGGCAATGGGGACCCCGGCTACCAAGCATAGTGCGACCAGTACCACCAAAAAGATCAGGATGTTGTAGAGGCCGAGACCCGCTAAAAAGTCAGAGCCTAGCCAACATGCAGCGGCAGCAGCGGCAACGACAACCGTCGCCCCAAGTAAGTTTGCCTTGCTCACGGTGTGACTCGCATATACAACGAGCACACCTAACATCGACAAAATCCCAAAGGCTAACGCCGACACGCGATATGTGTTCGGAAGATTAAGAGCAGGGGTTTTTACAAACCATTCATCCTCTGCGTAAATAATCGCAGGGTGTATGAGAGCTATCAGGAAGGCTGCAATGGCAACCAGGGCAAGCGCATGGACAAAACCTCGAACACGTTCCGGCATCATTTCTAAAAACAACGTTAGCCGTAGGTGTTCGTTGCGATGCATGGCGATCGCCGTGCCGAGCATTGCCAACCATAAAAAAGACAGCGAAACAACTTCATCTATCCAGACGATCGGTATTGAAAAAATGTAGCGAGCGACTACGCCGACCAGCAACATCACCACGATGACGACCAAAAGTAATGCGCTTGCAAACTCTATCGGCTTGAGTAGGCGAGAAACGATTGGGAGGGGCGTGGTGCTGGTTTCGGTCGACATGGCGATTCCGGTTCAAGTCATATAAAAAATCCGGACGCTGTACGAGGACAGACGCCCGGAGTCGTAGCGAACGGCACCATTGAGTGGAGCCGTCTAATGCGCCTGAATTACGACAGTTTGCCGCTTGATTTCTCAAGCAGATCCCATGCCTCGGCACCGAGTTTGGTCTTCCATTCTGAATAGAAGCCACCAGTGCGCAGGCGGTCACGGAACGAGTCTGCCTTGGTTTGGTTAAATACCATGCCTTTTTCGGTGAGTCCCTTTTGCAGGCCGGCGTTCATCGCTGCAACGTCAGCACGTTCTTTCATGCCAGCGGCATTAATGTGGCCGGCTACAATCGTGCGCATTTTTTCTGGGAGACGCTCCCACGCGCGTTTGTTCGCGAGGAACCAGAAGCCATCCCACATGTGGTTTGTGATCGAGCAGAACTTCTGCACTTCGTTTAGCTTTGCTGTATCGATAATGGCCAGTGGGTTTTCTTGACCGTCAACGATTTTTGTCTGCAGAGCGCTATACACTTCGTTGAAGTTGATCGATGCTGGCGCTGAGTCGAAAGCTTTGAACATTGAGGTCCAAAGTGGCGAGACCGGCACACGAATTTTGAAACCTTTCAAATCGTCTGCAGTCTGAATCGGCTTGGTTGAGGACGTAATTTGGCGGAAACCGTTGTCCCAGATTTTGTCCATGGCAACTAGGTTGGCTTTACCGATCTCTTTGCGGACATGAGCCCCCAAATCGCCGTCGAGCGCTTTCCAAACTGCGTCATAGTCACTGAAAGCAAATCCGATTCCGGTGATCGATGATGCTGGCACGAGTGTGGCAAGGATCAAACCAGAAAGTGTAAAAAATTCCACGCCACCGTTGCGCACCTGGCTCAGCATATCGGTGTCAGAGCCAAGTTGGCTGCTGGGGAATATGCGGATTTCAACGCGCCCTTGTGTATCTTTTTGAATCGCGTCCGCCATCTCTTTGGCGCGGATGTTCATGGGGTGTGTCACGGGCAGGTTATTCGCGTACTTGTATGAGAATTCTGCTTTGGACTGGGCCCAGACGCTATTTAGCGGTGCGGCGAGAGTGATGACACCGGCACCAGCGCCAGTCAATAGGGTGCGTCTCGAAATGGACATGTGTTGTCTCCAAGGGAAAAAGATTGCGTGGCTGATCATAGCAAGGATGTCCTTAGTCTCACCCCTAAAATGCGAGTTAGGGCGCTAAAATGCGTGTTTTCCCCTATCCAAATCACCGGTTTTCACTGTGTCTGACATCCTGCAAATCCCCGGCTCGTCTGTTTTATCCCCTTTTCGGCATGAGCGCTTGCTGTCAAAGTTGCAAAAACTAGGATTGCCCGTCGCAGAGATTTCCGCGCGCTTTGAGCACTATGTCTGGTGTGACGCGCCGTTGGCCGAGGAGGCGAAATCCAAACTTGTTAAGTTGTTGGACTACGGCCTGGCGCAGGCACGAGATGATGCGTCGCCCGAAGCGCTTGTCTTAACAGTTATTCCTAGGCTTGGAACTGTGTCGTCTTGGGCTAGCAAGGCGACCGATATTGCACACAATTGCGGACTGAATGATGTGCGCCGCATCGAACGAGGTATCCGCTACACCCTGACTCCTGAACGTGGCTGGCTCAAGTCAAAGAGCTTTGACGCAGGGATGCTATCAAAGGTGGCTGATTGCCTGCACGATCGGATGACTGAGACGGTTGTTGATGTGCGCTTTAATCCACAGTCCTTATTCGACTCCTTGCCCGGTAAAGCGATACGCACGGTTCCTGTCATCGCGGCCGGTCGTCAGGCACTGAACGAGGCGAATCAATCGCTCGGACTGGCGCTGTCTGATGACGAGATCGACTATTTGGCAACGTCTTTCACTGAACTCGGACGAGATCCAACGGATGTCGAACTCATGATGTTTGCACAGGCAAACAGTGAGCATTGCCGACATAAGATTTTTAATGCGCAGTGGGTTATTGATGGTAAACCGACAGAAAAAACGCTATTTGGCATGATTCGGGAGACCCACGCTGCACAACCACTCGGCACGGTGGTCGCGTATTCGGATAACGCTGCGATTATGGCCGGTGGTCAAGCGCAACGCTTTGAAGCGCGCTTGCCAGCTCCTGGTGTTGCCCCGACCTATGCAAGCCGCTCACACCTCGTTCACACCGTGATGAAGGTTGAAACCCATAATCATCCGACCGCGATTGCGCCTTTCGAGGGTGCGTCGACTGGGTCTGGCGGCGAAATCCGTGACGAAGGTGCGACGGGTCGTGGCTCAAAGCCGAAGGCGGGGTTAGCTGGCTTTACTGTCTCACATTTACGCTTTGATGATGCACCGCGTGCCTGGGAGTCAGACCACCACGGTGCCCCTGACAGGATTGCCAGCCCACTTTCAATCATGATTGATGGTCCGCTGGGCGCTGCGGCATTTAACAATGAGTTCGGCCGTCCCAATTTGCTAGGCTATTTCCGCTCCTTTGAGCAGTCTGCCGGGGCGACGCGCTGGGGCTACCACAAGCCAATCATGATCGCGGGCGGACTTGGCAGTATTGACGAGGGTTGCACCAAGAAAAACGTCATTCAGCCAGGTGCTCTGTTGATTCAGCTTGGTGGGCCAGGTCTACGCATTGGGATGGGCGGTAGTGCTGCATCAAGTATGGCAGTAGGCACCAACACTGCTGCACTCGATTTTGATTCTGTTCAGCGAGGCAACCCAGAAATCGAGCGTCGTTGCCAAGAAGTCATTGATCGTTGCTGGCAACAAGGCGCGAACAACCCGATTGTTGCGATTCACGATGTGGGCGCGGGCGGATTGTCCAACGCGTTTCCTGAACTAGTAAATGACGCAGGCCGTGGCGCCACCTTTGACTTAAAGCGTGTGCCGCTCGAAGAAACGGGAATGTCTGCCGCTGAGATCTGGAGCAATGAGTCTCAAGAGCGTTACGTCTTGTCTGTGATGCCGGACGATTTAGCCATGTTTGAACAAATTGCGCAGAGAGAACGTTGTCCTTTCGCAATCGTCGGCGTAGCTACCGAAGAGCGGCAATTAAAGGTGGTGATCGGCGAGGGTTTGCCTGGGCTTGATCCCATTGCAGCGCAAGAAGGTACTAGACCTGTCGATGTTCCGATCGACGTTATCCTAGGCAAGCCCCCACGCATGACACGGGATGTCGAGCGTATTGCTCCTGATACCGCACCCCTTGATTTAACGGTTATCCCGCTTGACGACGCTGTCACGCGTGTGTTGCAGCATCCGACGGTGGCAGATAAGTCGTTCTTGATTACGATTGGTGATCGGACGGTTGGAGGCTTATCTAGCCGAGACCAAATGGTTGGGCCTTGGCAGATACCAGTTTCTGATTGCGCCGTGACCTTAGCGGATCATGACAATGTGCGTGGAGAGGCAATGGCGATGGGCGAGCGTACGCCCGTTGCAATCATTAATGCGCCCGCGTCTGGCAGGATGGCCGTTGCAGAGGCGCTCACGAATTTAGCGGCCGCTGACGTCGCGCAGATTGAAGACATCAAGCTGTCGGCGAACTGGATGGCGGCTTGCGGCGCACCTGGCCAAGACGCGGCACTGTATGACACCGTGGCCGCTGTAAGCGCACTGTGTCAAGAGGTTGGGCTTTCCATTCCTGTTGGTAAAGATTCCCTCTCTATGCAAACCGCCTGGACCGAGGGTGCTGAGGCTCGTAGGGTGATTGCTCCGGTGTCATTGATTGTGACGGCCTTCGCACCTGTTACAGATGTGCGTCAATCACTGACACCTGCATTGCGCACCGATGTTGGGCCGACTAGTCTGATCCTAATCGATCTGGGCCGTGGTCAACATCGCATGGGCGCGTCTATTTTGGCGCAAGCTTTCAATCAAGTCGGCCAAGCTGTGCCCGACGTTGATGATCCGCAGGCTCTGCGCACGATGTTTGTGACGGTGCGCGCACTCGCGCAGAGCGGCATATTGCTGGCCTATCACGACCGCTCAGACGGTGGTTTGTTGGCAACGATTTGTGAAATGGCGTTTGCCGGTCACACGGGAGTATCCATCAATCTGGACATGTTGACGATCGATTCAAATGCAGCAGATTGGGGCGATTACAAGATACGTCCTGAACAGGTTGCAGTCCAACGCGATGAGTTGACACTCAAGGCACTGTTTAGCGAAGAGATAGGGGCTGTGCTTCAAGTGCCAGCAGCCGAACGAGACGCTGTCATGCAGGTGTTGCGAGGTGCGGGTCTTTCGGCACATTCGCATGTTATCGGCTCACTTAATGGAAACGATGCAGTCGAAATATTCCGCGACGGCAAAATGATTTGGGATAAGCCGCGGGCAGAACTCGGTAGGATATGGAGTGACGTCAGTTACCGCATTGCGTCGCGTCGTGATAACCCAGCATGTGCGCAGGCTGAGTACGATCTTTGGTTGGATGCTAAGGATCCAGGCTTGTCTGGTTTAGTCGCGTTTGACCCGCAAGAAAACATCGCTGCACCATTCCTTAATCTGACAACCCGCCCGCGTATTGCGATTTTGCGGGAGCAGGGCTGCAATAGCCAGATCGAAATGGCTTGGGCTTTTGATCGCTCAGGATTTGAAGCTTGGGACGTCCACATGACCGATTTGCAATCCGGGGCTGTCGACTTAAAAGACGTTCAAGGACTCGTGGCCGTTGGGGGATTTAGCTACGGGGATGTGCTCGGTGCTGGCGAAGGATGGGCCCGGAGCATTCTGTTTAATAACCAGTTGGCAGATCAATTTGCTGCCTATTTCGCGCGTAAAGATACCTTCGCGCTCGGTGTGTGTAACGGTTGCCAAATGATGGCCGCCTTAGCGCCGATGATTCCGGGTGCTGAATATTGGCCACGCTTCACGCGTAATCAGTCGGAGAAATACGAAGCGCGCGTCTCATTAGTTGAAGTCGTTGAGAGTCCTTCGCTGTTCTTCAAGGGTATGGCAGGAGCCCGTATTCCGGTTGCTGTCGCGCACGGTGAAGGATTTGCTAATTTTTCCAGACAGGGCGATGCAAAGAGTGTGCTGACAGCCGCGCGGTTTGTCGATCATTACGGTGCTGCGACCGAGCGCTACCCATTTAATCCAAATGGAAGCCCCGAGGGCTTGACGGCAGTGACGACAGCCGACGGCCGCTTTACGGTGATGATGCCGCACCCGGAACGCGTAACCCGAAATGTCATGCTCTCTTGGTCGCCACGGTCTTGGGGAGACAAGGATTCGTCTGGCCCTTACACCCCCTGGATGCGGTTTTTCCAGAACGCGAGAGCCCATTTAGGGTAACCCGCGCTATCGTATAATCACGCTTTGCGCCCGGAGCTATTTGTATGCGTCTTATCCAAACTGCGCTCACCTTCGACGATGTGTTGTTGGTTCCTGCCTTTTCCCAGGTGCTGCCGCGTGACACCTCACTCGTGACCCGCCTGACTCGGAATATTTCACTAAATATTCCGCTGGTATCCGCTGCGATGGACACTGTTACCGAATCGCGCCTTGCCATTGCGATGGCGCAAGAGGGTGGTATTGGGATCATCCACAAAAACTTAACGGCTGACCAACAGGCTAGGGAAGTTGCACGCGTCAAACGACATGAGTTTGGTATCGTTATTGACCCGATTACTCTAACGCCCGACATGACTGTGCGCGATGCAATTGCATTGCAACGCCAACACGGCATTTCCGGCTTGCCAGTGGTGCAACACGGTAAAGTCGTTGGCATCGTCACAAACCGAGATCTGCGGTTTGAAGACCGTCTCGACGCGCTGATTAGCTCCATCATGACGCCGCAAGATCGGCTCGTGACAATGAAAGAAGGCGCGACGCTGGCCGAGGCACAGACTTTGATGCATAAGCACCGTCTAGAGCGCGTGCTGATTGTCAACGATGCGTTCCAATTGCGTGGTTTGGCGACAGTTAAAGATATCGTCAAGAATACCGAACACCCTGCCGCCTGCAAAGATAGTCACGGTCAACTTCGCGTTGGCGCAGCGGTTGGTGTTGGTGATGGGACCGAAGAGCGCGTTGAGAAGCTCGTCGCCGCGGGTGTCGATGTGATTGTTGTGGATACTGCACACGGACACTCGGCAGGTGTGATCGAACGCGTTCGCTGGGTCAAAACGAACTTCCCGAAGGTAGAGGTTGTCGGTGGAAACATCGCAACGGGGGATGCTGCGCGCGCATTGTTGCAAGCGGGTGCTGACGCAGTTAAGGTAGGAATTGGGCCTGGCTCCATCTGTACAACCCGTGTTGTCGCTGGCGTCGGTGTGCCGCAAATTACAGCAATTTCTGACGTTTCGAAGGCTCTTGATGGCACTGGCGTTCCCCTCATCGCGGATGGCGGCGTGCGCTTTTCAGGAGACGTTGCGAAAGCAATCGCGGCGGGTGCCTCCACTGTCATGATGGGTGGCATGTTTGCAGGCACAGAGGAAGCTCCTGGCGAAGTGGTGTTATTCCAAGGTCGTTCGTACAAGTCATATCGCGGCATGGGTAGTTTGGGTGCGATGGCGGACGGTTCTGCGGATCGGTATTTTCAAGATCCAGCCAATAACGCAGATAAGCTTGTTCCAGAAGGTATTGAGGGACGTGTGCCATACAAGGGCAGTGTTCTTGCGATTATTTTTCAGCTGGTTGGCGGTGTGCGGGCGTCGATGGGCTATTGTGGTTGCGCCTCGATCGAAGAAATGCGCACCAAGCCCGAGTTTGTTCAGATCACCGCAGCGGGTATGCGTGAGTCTCACGTGCATGATGTCCAGATTACAAAAGAAGCACCAAACTACCGCGCAGACTAAGCGGTTGGCCCGCACGTGCGAATGCACAAACGGTATTTTTTATGGCACCGGCTCACTAGCCGGTGTCTTTCATTCAGACAGGCTTGACTCGCATGCATCAGCGCATTCTTATTCTTGATTATGGTTCACAAGTTACCCAACTCATTGCGCGACGCGTGCGTGAAGCCGGTGTGTATTGTGAGTTGCATCCTGGTGATGTTTCAGCCGATTTTCTAAAGCAGCAACTCGACTTAGGGCTCAAGGGGATCATCCTTTCCGGTAGCCACGGGTCAGCCTATGACGATAATTCGCTCAAGGTCCCAGAAGCTGTGTTCAACCTCGGCGTTCCAGTGCTCGGTATTTGTTATGGAATGCAGGCGATGGCGCACCAACTCGGTGGCACGGTTAGCCACGCAGACCATCGAGAGTTCGGGTATGCAGAAGTTCGTGCACGTGGTCATACTTTACTGTTGAAAGACATCCAAGATTTCGTGACGACCGAAGGCCACGGCATGCTTAAGGTTTGGATGAGCCACGGTGACCAGGTGACGAAGCTGCCTGACGGATTTAAAGTCATGGCGTCGACGGATTCATGCCCAATCGCCGGCATGGCAGACGAGGCACGCCGCTTTTATGCTGTGCAATTCCACCCCGAGGTAACACATACGGTTCAAGGCCAAGCCTTATTGAATCGTTTTGTCACAGATATTTGCGGTTGTGTGGGCGATTGGACGATGCCCAATTACGTTGACGAGGCGATTGCCCGTATTCGAGAGCAGGTTGGTGAGGATGAAGTCATCCTTGGACTGTCCGGAGGGGTTGATTCATCTGTCGCAGCGGCCTTGATACACCGTGCGATCGGCGATCGTTTGACATGTGTGTTTGTTGATCATGGTTTGCTTCGCTTAGACGAGGGTAAGCAGGTCATGGAGACCTTTGCCCAGAACATGGGGGTCAAGATTATTCATGTCGACGCCACTGAGCAGTTCATGAGCAAGCTTGCTGGCGTGACGGATCCTGAGGCCAAGCGCAAGATTATTGGGCGCGAATTTGTAGAGGTCTTTCAGCATCAGGCAGGCCAACTTAAGTCTGCAAAGTGGTTGGCGCAAGGAACGATTTACCCTGATGTGATTGAGTCTGCAGGTGCGAAAACCGGCAAGGCGGTCGCGATTAAATCGCACCATAACGTAGGCGGCTTGCCAGAGACGCTCAACCTAAAGTTGTTGGAGCCATTGCGTGAACTATTCAAGGATGAGGTCCGTAAGCTAGGCCTGGCCCTTGGTTTGCCGCACGGTATGGTCTACCGCCATCCGTTCCCAGGACCGGGGCTCGGTGTACGTATTCTGGGTGCGGTTAACACCGAGTTCGCAAACCTCTTGCGTCGTGCAGATGCGATTTTCATTGATGAGCTGCGAAAGACCATCGATCCAGAGACGAAACAAAGCTGGTATGACCTAACTTCGCAAGCTTTCGCAGTATTCCTGCCGGTCAAGTCTGTCGGAGTGATGGGAGATGGACGCACCTATGAATATGTCGTTGCGCTGCGTGCAGTGCAAACTTCAGACTTCATGACGGCGGATTGGGCGCCGCTGCCATACTCGTTGCTGGCCAAGGTTTCGTCCCGAATCATCAACGAGGTCCGTGGCATTAATCGCGTTGTCTATGACGTGTCGAGTAAGCCACCTGCAACGATTGAGTGGGAATAGTCAGCTATCACCTCGTAACTCTTCGGACTGAAATGGTGCAAAGAAAATGACCTACGAAACGAGTTTGTTGTTGCTGCAGTCTGGATGGATTTATATTGGCTTGACGCTCGCTGTGGTGATTGTGTTCGTGCTGAGCCGGCTTTATGGCGCGAGAGTACGTCGTAAGATCAACAAGGAGACAGTCGAAGTTAGTAGTATTTTTATTACTTCGATCTTTGGTTTCTTTGCGATATTGGTCGCGTTTCAGTTGTCCGGATCAACACACATCTACGAGACTCAGCGCAAACTTACTGTTGATGAAATCTTAAGTATTACAGCAGTGATGGACGCAGCGCAGTCTCTCGGGGTCGACGATAGAAGGGATGTTTTAAATCGGTTAACCGATTACGTCGATTTGCGTCAGAAGTTATACGAAAGACCGATATATCCTTCTGGGCTTGAAGCGCGTGGCCATGCACAGAAAGCTGCAGGGCAAGGACTTGTGCGTCATGCCTATTCGTTACTCCCAAAATATACTGGTGACGATCGTATCGTGTTCAATACTTTCCTTACTCGGGTTCAGTCGATGAACGCGATTTTTGATCAACAGTACGCATCTATTTTTATGCAGATGCCGCGTCTCCTTTGGCAGGCTCTTGTTGCTCTGTTGATGGTCATCTCAGCCATATGTGGTTACAAGACGGGCATCGAGAACGGACAGCAATTTGGCCTGACTGTGTTGTTCCTTGCAGTTGTTCTCGGAGCAATCATCATTTGTCTAAATCTGGGTAACCCTCGTGTAAGTGCAATGCACTTAGATCTGGTTGATGCGCAGTTTCCAAAGTTGCTCGATCATCTAAAGTCGCTTCGGTAATTTGATTTATGCAAACCTCGTCCTCTAGCACCATGATGCCAGCACCTCGAAGCATTCGCGCGGGTGTACTCGATGTTTCATATTGCGAGTATGGCCCTACCAATGGTCCCGTCGTGTTTTTGATGCATGGGTTCCCCTACGACGTGCATACGTATGCCGAAGTTGCGCCAATTCTCGCTGCGGCAGGGTGTCGGGTGATTGTTCCGTATCTTCGTGGCTATGGTGGCACGCAGTTTATTGACTCGACTACGCTTCGCTCAGGGGAACAGGCAGCACTCGGTGCCGATCTGCTGGCCTTGATGGACGCCCTTGGTGTGCAGGAAGCAGCACTCGCTGGATACGACTGGGGTGGTAGGGCTGCGTGCGTGGTGGCGGCGCTATGGCCCGAACGGTGTCGCGCGCTCGTTTCGTTTAACAGTTACAACATCCAAAATATTGCGACTGCCTTAAAGCCTGATTCCCCACCCAATGAGCACCGGCTCTGGTACCAATATTATTTCCATAGCGAACGAGGGCGTGCAGGTTTGAGCGCTGACCGACGCGGTCTCATTGAGCTCCTATGGAGGCTTTGGTCGCCCACCTGGAAGTTCGATTCAGAGACATTTTTGCGTAGCGCTCCCGCTTTCGATAATCCCGATTTTGTGGATGTTGTCATTCATAGTTATCGACACAGGTTCGGTTTGGTTGCAGGCGATCCGGCCTACGCTGGGATAGAAGAGCGTCTCGCTCAGTCTCCATCCATCAGCGTACCAACGATCACATTCGATGGGGCGGATGACGGCGTGCGTAGTCCTTCAAGTGCAAGTGCACAAGCACATAGGTTTAGTGGCACACGTGAGCACCGTATCGTGCCAGGTGTCGGTCACAATATGCCGCAAGAAGTTCCTTCTGTTTTCGCACAAGCGATTCTTGAGCTGATGGATAGACAATGAATTTAACTAACACCTCCGTTGTGATACGAGACAGCTTAGAAGGCGATGTCCCTGTTATCCAGGATATCTACTCTCACCACGTACAACACGGTACTGCATCATTTGAGCTTACTCCGCCGACCCTTTCAGAGATGCAACAGCGTCGTGGGGATGTCTTAGCCAGGAATTTACCTTACCTTGTGGCGGATATGAACGGTGTGGTCGTCGGGTACGCCTATGCGACGATGTACCGCCCTCGGCCAGCGTACCGGTTCACGGTCGAAGACTCTGTGTATGTTAGGGAAGGGTTAGGGGGGCACGGTATCGGTCGCGCACTTCTTGATGCTGTGATTCAACGATGTACCGCACTAGGGTATCGCCAGATGCTGGCGGTTATCGGCGACAGCAGTGCTGCATCTGTTGCATTACACAAAGCGGCTGGTTTTGTAGAGGTTGGCCTGTTTCGCTCAGTCGGCTTTAAGTTTGGTCAATGGCGTGACACTGCCATGCTTGAAAGAGAGTTGGGCGAGGGTAACCGGACACCGCCAATGCCGGGTAGTTAGCTGATTATGTTGGATAGTGATATAAATATACCTATCCGGTTTAATTTAATGAGCTAGCATGTCAGGTTCACAAAAAGGAACGTTGCTTTCACTTTTCGGAGACGAAGAGCCTCTTGGGTCATTGGTTGAAACTCCAACCCGGGTAGATGCTCCGAAACGGGCTGCAAAAAAAACGAAATCTCCCCAGATGAGCACGGCTGCGGGGACGGCAACTGCCTTACCTGGACAAGGTTTTTTGCCTGGACTATCTCGGCGCGGTCGCCCTCGACTCGCCAAACCGATTTCACCCGTAGAGCGTACCGCAGAGCATCGGAGAAAGCGTATTGAAGCAGGTGCAAAACGGGTTGAAATTATTCTTGATAAAGATATTTCACAGGCTTTAGATGCACTTGCTGAACACTACAAAGAACCGCGTAGCGACGTGATTTCAACCTTGATTGCTAAGGCAGCAACCAAGGTCCTTAAAAAATAAAGGCTACACGCTTACGTATTAACGGGCGCCTGGGCGATTCACTGGGCCACCCCGGTTAGGCCCCTCTCCGGGACCGCGTGCTCCAGCAGCACCAACGCCTGGTGCACCAACTCCTGGCGCGACACCTGGTCCTGGGGCACCCACACCAGGAGCAACGCCTGGCCCTGGTGCACCCACACCGGGGGCAATACCTGGTCCGGGAGCACCAACACCTGGGCCTGGCAAGACGCCAACACCCGGTGCGCCGCGATCAACAGGGCGCACAACACAGCCTGCTGGCACACCCACCTCAGTGCAATAAACGACCTGGGCTGCAACCTGACTAGTGATCAAGGCGCTTGCTGCGATGAAACTACCGGCTGCGATTCGAACCAATTTGCTCATGAGAATTCCTCCGTGGGTGTTCAAAAAAGTAATCCAATCATCCTTCATGCTAACGCGACTGAACCAGACATGACGAGACAGGCCCTCACTTTTCGTGAAATTGTCAGGTATTGCGAGGAGTCGGAGTGTGTATCTCTTAAGAACGCTTATCTGGTATCAGCGTAGCGCTTGGCATATTTCCAACCAATTTCGGCGAGTGGTCTTGCTTTGCTTCCTGTTTCGAGCGCATCGCTTGAAGCGGCGGTGCCATCTGCAGCACGTCGAGCAATGCCTTGCAAAATAGCAGCCATCCTGAACAGGTTGTAGGCAATATAGAAGTCCCAGTGTTCAGCGCCGTCAAGGCCGGTCGCTTCAGAGTACTGCTTGAGGTATTGGGCTTCGTCAGGAATGCCTAATGCAGCGAGGTCTAAGCCCCCAATCCCTCGCCACAACGTAGCTGGAATATGCCAACTCATGCAGTGGTATGCAAAATCTGCAAGGGGATGCCCCAAGGTTGCGAGTTCCCAGTCAAGCAACCCAATTGCATGCGGCTCGGTGGGATGCAACACAAGATTGTCTAAGCGGTAGTCACCGTGAACAATCGAGTTCTGCTCACCAGCGGGAATATTGGCCGGCAACCAGTCGATTAAAGCGTGTAGTTCGGGTATGTCTTCCGTATTCGCCTCTTTGTATTGCCGGCTCCAACGCGCTATTTGGCGACCAAAGTAGTTACCCGGCTTGCCGAAGGTGTCTAGGCCTACCTGCGCATAATCAACA
>JBEDEU010000009.1:0-19942 GCA_041175585.1 Pseudomonadota bacterium
GGAACACTCGGCATCATCGGCTTGATGCTGCTTGCACCACCCTTGGCAGCAATCGCACTTAAGTTTGGCCCGCCAGAATATTTTGCCCTCATGATTATGGGACTGATCATTCTGACGTATCTCGCCCAAAAGTCGATGGTCAAGTCATTGATGATGGCAGGTGTCGGAATACTGATCGGAATGGTTGGCCTTGACACGATGACGGGCATGCCTCGATTCACCTTCGACATCCCTGATCTCATTGACGGAATTGGTATTGCACCACTCGCAATGGGATTGTTTGGGGTCTCCGAAATATTGCTCAATGTCGAACAAACCATCAAGCAAAGCGTCGTGGTCAAGCAAGTCAAGAATCTTTTCCCGAGCAAACAAGATTGGAAAGATTCCGCAATGCCGATCGCGCGAGGCTCTGTTGCAGGATTTTTCTTGGGGATTTTGCCGGGTGGCGGTGCCGTACTCGCCTCTTTCATCTCTTACGGTGTTGAAAAGCGCCTATCCAAACACCCAGAAACGTTTGGTCACGGAGCGATAGAGGGTGTGGCAGGTCCGGAGTCAGCCAATAATGCAGCCGCACAAGCTGCTTTTATTCCGCTACTGACGCTTGGAATTCCTGCCAATGCTGTGATGGGAATTTTGCTTGGCGCACTGCTCATCCATGGCATTACGCCTGGACCAATGATGATTGAGAAAAATCCCGAGCTGTTCTGGGGGACGGTGACGAGCATGTATGTGGGCAACATCATGTTGCTCGTCCTTAATCTTCCCTTGATTGGCCTTTGGGTGCGTTTACTGAAAGTTCAATACGCCGTCCTATTCCCGCTTATCCTTTTCATCGCTTTGATTGGCGCCTACGTCATTAATGGCAGTGAAATGGACTTATACCTGATGCTCTTTTTTGGCGTAATTGGCTATTTGATGCGAAAGTTTGACTATGAGCCTGCGCCACTGATTCTTGCCTTTGTGCTGACAAACATTCTCGAAGATTCATTACGCCAATCACTCATCATTTCTGGCGGAAGCATGTCGATATTTGTCACTCGGCCCATTGCTGCCGGATTTTTATTCGTTTCTCTCGTTCTCCTTATTACTGCCGTCATGCCCAGCATACGGAAGAAGCGCAACGCCCTCGTAGCAAATGCAGACGAAAACGCCTAATACTCAACTCTCATTTTTTAAGTGAGCGCACTCATGAAAATCAAAACTCTTTTACAACTAGCATCTGTCACTGGAGCGCTCTTAGGCTCTCTGACGCTTCCCGTTGCGGCGCAAGCACAATACCCCGATAAACCGATCACGCTATACGTCGCTTTCGCGGCAGGTGCGACCACCGATGTAACTGCTCGCGCGCTCGCACAAGGCGCTGAAAAAATATTAGGCGTGCCAATTACAGTTGAAAATAAGGGTGGTGGTGGAGCCACTGTCGCCAACGGCCTACTCGCAAGCAAAAAGCCTGATGGCTATTCGTTGTTGGTCACCTCAACGGGGTCGATCACTGTGCGCCCTCTTCTGATGAAGCTGGCTTACACACCGAAAGACTTCCGTGTGCTCATGCAATATACCTTTTACATTGGTGGACTTGTTGTCCCGGCTGACTCCCCCTGGAAAACGGTCGATGATTTCGTCGCCCATGCGAAAAAGAATCCGGGTATGACTTACGCATCGAGTGGCCCAAACACGCAACAGCAAATCGGTGTCGAATCCTTCGCACGCTGCAAAGGTTTGACGTTTAAGCATGTGCCGACGAAAGGCGGATCAAGTGCAAATACAGCACTAATGGGCAAGCACGTTGATTTCGTTGCAGGATCAGGTTCCCACATACCGCTTGTTGAACAGGGCGTGTTTAGGGAGCTAGTGACTTTTCACGTCGATGCACGTGACCCCAAGCGACCAGACATTCCTGTGATGAAAGATATTGGCTGCCCACCAACAAATCCACCAAATGGAATGATTGTGGTCGCTCCCGCGGGCTTACCCGATCCGATCGCTGCAAAGCTAACGGCAGCCTTCAAGCAGATTTCCGAAACACCAGAATTTAAGAAACTGCTCGACAAATATAATCTCGACTATGCCTATGAAGACGGCAAGTCTGTGCAAGATAAATTTCCAGCGGAAATTGAGTGGTACAAAAAATACTTTACCGACGCTGGTATGACACTTAGATAATCGACAACAGGATCAGAACATGAAGCAAATTAATCCCCAAAACATCACATGGGATGCGACTGCAGACCTCGTTGTCGTCGGCTTTGGTGGTGCTGGTGCCGCCACTGCAATTACTGCGGTAGAAGCAGGTGCCTCCGTTATCCTTTTGGATAAAGCTCCCGAAGGACAAGAGGGTGGCAACACACGCGTTGCGGCGCAAGGCTATCTCAACACATCGACACCTGAAGGTGCGGCTACGTACTTGAATGCACTCTGTGGTCCCTACACCGTCCCGCAGGACATGGTCAAAGTCTGGGCCGAAGAAATGTGCAAGAACAACGAGTGGCTGTCGTCCATAGGTGGAGACCCACAAGAGCACCAACATCAGGTCGGCATTGAGTTCCCTGACTTACCAGGTGCAGATTCCGTTCACAAGTTTCACCATGGCGATATTCTCGGATACTCAAAGACATGGGAAATGTTGGCTGAGGCCGTTCGCGTACGCCCTATCGAAGTTAAGTACGAATGCCCCGCTACACGTTTGATTCAAGATCCTCTGACCCAAGAAGTGATTGGTGTTGTGGCGAATCACAAAGGTAAGTCAATCAATATCAAAGCACGTAAAGGGGTCGTTCTTACGTGTGGTGGCTTCGAAAATAATCAAGAGATGATCCGCAATTACCTGACCGGAGTACCTTATTGCTACACCTCAGGAAGTCCATTCAATGAGGGGGATGGTGTGCGGATGGCGATGGAACTTGGTGCTGATCTTTGGCACATGAATAACTTCGCTGGACCATCCATGGCACTTAAGGTGCCTGACTATCCCACAACATTTTCCATGATGGCCTTGCACTTTTCGCATGAGCCAGCAGGTGGCATGGTTGTGGTCGGACCCGATGGCAAACGCTTTACAGATGAAAAGTACAAAACAAGACACGGCAAGGTTGAGCACCATGGCAAGTGGTATGCGCTGCGCACACCCTGCCCGATGTACATGATCTTTGACCAAGCCATGATGAATGACGGTCCGATCTACGACGGGAAGCCAACGCATGGCTGGACCCAAATCATGAGCGGATATACGTGGAGCAAAGACAATAAGGCGGAGTTGGCAAAAGGCTGGATCAAAACCGCGCCCACATTGTCTGCACTGACAAAGCTGCTCGACCTGCCTGAAGGCAGTCTGGATGAAACAGCCGCACGCTGGAACAGTCAGGTCGCGGCAGGCTCGGACGCAGACTTCGGTCGTACCAAGATGTTCCAGCCGTTTGGCACCGGTCCCTTCTATGCAGTCGAACTATCTCCATCGATGCTCAACACACAGGGCGGCCCGCGCCGCAATGCCCGTGCTGAAATCGTTCGCCCAGATGGTAGTCCGATTCCGCGCTTGTATAGCGCAGGCGAACTGGGCTCAATTTTCAGCTACCTCTATCAAGGCACTGGCAACATCGGTGAGTGTTTTGCTTTTGGACGCATTGCTGCCCGTAGCGCAGTCGCCCAGAAGGCGTGGGGCTAACTCCCGCGCCTCGGGCAACGTGCAACACCTACGTTGATAATGGGGTGTACTTCCCGCTTAATTGCGGAGTGTGCACCCCAGGCAACTTAGCCTCTTGTCTTTCAAGACGAGTCTGACGAGCCCACGTACGTTTTAGATCGTCTCGCACATTAATTGTTAGCCGTCCCAAGCCCTCTGTCTCTAGCTCAATCACATCTCCATCCATGAACGGATTGAGACCACGGTGATTCGTGCCGGTCGCCACAAGGTCGCCTGGCTCGAGCGTGTGAATAGAGCTAATCCATTCAATACAACGCGGGATATTGTGCGCCATATCGTCGGTATTGAAATCCTGCATGAGCTTGCCATTATTCCAAAGACGAATTTGTAACTTCTGGGGATTGGGAATCTCGTCTGCAGTGACAATATAGGGTCCGATTGGAGCAAACGTATCGCGAGACTTCATTTTGAAAAAAATGTTGCCTTCGGGGCCAAGTCCTCGTGCGGAGCCATCGATAAAGTTCACATAACCAAAAATATAGTCCATTGCATCTTTCGCCGCGACATTCGTTGCTCGCTTACCAATCACAAGCGCAATCTCTGCCTCACCTTCAAAAATCGTCGCCGGAACGTCGGGCAATACCATCGCATCGCCGGGGCCAATGATCGCTCCGGGCGCCTTTTGAAATGCATTGATCGGGGCGGGCTCAGTGCGTGTGCCGTCCTCCATGTAATTGACCGCCATGCAATCAATGTGACCGGGTTTAGGCAGCGGCGGCCTAATTCGAACTGAGGTCACTGGCACACCCGTTGCGCCGCGAACAAACGCCTCGATCTTGGGACGGTACTGGTCAAACTGCGCAATTAGGCCGTTAATGAGGTCATGAGGCCCCAAATGGGGAATGTCTGCGACGATCGTAGAAACATCAACCACGTGATCGCCTTTCAAAATGCCAAGCTTAAAGTCATCAAAAAACAGTATTTTCATTTTTGAGTCTCCACCAAAAATATTTTTTGTCTTGTTGCACACTCACCTTAGCACCGCGGCATGAAGGTGGCGCCGTCCAATCCAGTTAAGTCCATATTTTGAAAACCTCCATCTATTTCCCCTACCCCTTTGAAATAGGGTGATTCGAGAGAACCTTTATGCTAGGATAAATTCCAACAAAGCGCCGTTAAATTAAAAAGAACAATAGGCGTTCATGGCTAACAATCAAACAAGGTTAGTCAGCACAGGATTCTGGGGAGAGACACAGTGGATTTTGGATATACCAAAGAGCAAGTAGCTCTACGCAAAGAGGTTCTCGATTTCATTCGCACGCATTTAACCGCCGAAGTCTACGCGGAGCTCGATGCCGATGAAGAAGCTCTTGAGAACGGCAAGAGCGAGCGCCATCCAGGTAAAAAAGGACCGCTCGTTAGTGCCGTGTTTAAAAAAATCGGCGAACGGGGCTGGCTCGGTTATAGCTACCCAAAAGAATATGGCGGCGGCGGCGGTGATCGCGTGGGCCAAAACATCATCGAAGAAGAATTTCAGCGGGCGGGCATTCAAGTCGGCTTAGCCGGGAGCGGTGCGCCTGCGATCATGGCGGCTGGCACAGAGGAACAAAAGCGTCACTATCTGCCAAAGCTGATCGCGATGGAGTACACCTTTGCCTTAGGTTTTACAGAGCCTCATGCGGGCGCTGATCTCGCTGCGCTGCGATGCCGAGCCATACGCGATGGAGACCACTTCGTCATCAACGGCCAAAAGATGTACACCACTGCAGCGCATACAGCGACGCATATGTACTTGATGGCGCGTACGGATCCTGAGGCTGCGCGACATGACGGTATTTCAATTTTTCTGTTTCCGATGGACACGCCAGGATTAACGGTGCGCCCACTCTGGACGATACAAAACAACCCGCGTGCACCGCGCGGCACCACATACGGTGATGCACGTAGTAATGAGGTGTTTTTTGAGAACGTCCGCATACATGAATCTTGCTTGCTTGGCCGTGAGAATCAAGGCTGGCGCGTAGGCTCAATGGGACTCAATCTTGATCGCGTAGGCGCTTCTCGCTACCTGCGCTCCGTGCGTCGCGACGAAGACATTGTGAACTGGATCAAAGCCAATTCGTTTGGCGATTATTCACCGGCAAAGAATCCGGCAATTCGTGACAAGGTCGCAGAGCTGTGGATCGAAGGACAGATATGTCGTCTGATGACCATGCGCAGCATGTCAATCGTCGAGCATGGTGGCAACTTTACTTATGAAGGCTCTGCTGAAAAAGTATGGTCGCCAGAGCACGGTGTACGAACCACCGAAGCGATTACACAAATGCTGGGACCCTACGCGACACTTCTTCATGGATCACCGCACGCCGTTGAGAAAGGCGTGTTCGCTCACAACACTATGGGCGCATTTCAGTCAGGCATTAATCATGGCAGCGTCCAGATTATGCGAGATCAGGTGGCAAAGCGGGGCCTCGAGTTGCCCTCCTCACGTCGCGCAAAATCAAAATAGCACCAGTTACAGGAAAGAATCATGGACGTATTGCTAACTGAAGAAGAACAGATGGTCGCCAGCAGCGCCAGAGAATTTCTCAATGGAGAATGCTCAACTGCGCTTGTGCGGAAAATGGAGCTCGATCCACTTGGCTATCCACCCGAGTTGTGGGCGAAGTGTGCAGAAATGGGCTGGCCTGGAATGTGCCTGCCTGAGGAATATGGCGGACAAGCACTTCCTCTCGCGTATCTAGGCCTGGTGTTGCAAGAGGTGGGGCGTGCTGTTGCACCGATTCCTTTGCACAGCACCGCGGTTACCGCGATTACGCTTTCGCGTCACGCACCCAAAGCGATTTGCGAACAGATTCTACCCGGCGTGTGTGAAGGTAAAACGATTTTGACTTGGGCATTTTCTGAAGAAGATCCACGCTTCGTGCCAGAGTCCATCAAGATGTCCGCCACTATGGATGGCGAGCACTTTGTTTTGAGCGGACGAAAACTATTCGTCGACAATTTCTTAGCATCAAGTCATTGTCTAGTCGCTTGCAGGACCGCTGCGCAAACATCGGCGAACGAGGGCATTTCACTATTTTTGGTCGACACCAAGATGGCCGGGATCTCTTCCAACCCATTGCGCACGCTCGCTAAAGATCAACAGTGTGAAGTGGTCTTCGATAGCGTTCGCGTTCCGAAGGCCGCACTGATTGGGCAGTTACACCACGGCTGGTCCGCGATGGAAAGTTTGCTTGATTTAGCCACTGTATTGCTTTGTACCCAAATGCTCGGTGCCACACGCATGGATGCTGAAATGGCAATTGATCATGCAAAATTCCGAGAAGCATTTGGTCAGCCTATTGGTGCATTTCAATCTATCCAGCATATGTGTGCCGACATGATCATTTGGATCGATGGTGGCGAATTACTAGCTTACGAAGCCCTGTGGAAGATGGACAACGGCCTGCCTGCGCAGGTCGAAGTGTCGCAGGCCAAGGCCTTTTGTAACGAGAAATGCCCAGCCGTTGCCCGCAATTCTCAGTCGATTCATGGTGGCATCGGCTTCATGATGGAATTTGATCTGCACCTCTGGTTACGGCGAATCACTGCCTGGTCCATGCGTCTGGGCACGACCTTCGAACACCGTGAACGTATCGCGCACGCACTACTTGATAGCCCTGGTAACGTCGTATTGGGCGGACCCGTTCCCCCGGTTGCCGCTTAAACATCTTTGTCTGGAGTATCTGATATGAAATGCCCCGTGTGTTCTAAAAATATTGATATCGAAGGCGCTGATTCAAAAACCGGAGAAACAGCCTTCGGTGCAAAGGAAATTGATCCATCAAAAGGGACTCGGCAGTTTCACGATGGCGAATGGTATTTCCTGTGCTCTCTGGGGTGTCGCACAAAATTCACAATAAGCCCCCAGAGATATCTTGGTGGAAAACCTTAACTAGAGAGGTTCAGTATGTCTGCGTTTTCCGAGTCACTCAAAAAATATATCGGCATGAAGTCCGAAACCGAGATCGCCTGCGATCCGGTCGAGCAAGGCGCTGTGCGTCGTTATGCGCAAGCGATCATGTACGAGGATCCAATCTTTGCGAAGCCCTGTCCAAACAATGAACGGTATGGTGGCCCTGTGGCCCCGCCGTTATTTCCAACCCATTTGTTCCGTCGTCCGTTATTAACTGAAGATCCCATTCAAGCAAATGCGCGCAATCCAGACTTCGATGGCATCGTCGCAGCCACGAGCTCACAAGGCTTGCCAAATATTGAACCGCTCAATGGCTACGCCCTGCTCAATGGTGGGTCTGAAATTGAATTTTTCCGTTATGCCTTGCGAGGAGAAACCGTGAAGTTAGTTTCTCATTACGCAGATATCGTTGAAAAAGAAACAAGCAAAGGTCCGATTGTTCTGGTCGTAACCGAATCGGAATATCGCACAAGCGCTGGCGAACTACTTATTCGCACACGCCGCACACAGATTCGGAGGAAATAAAATGGCGCTTGGTAAAACACCTTACTTTGAAGATGTTGCGGTTGGCCTAGAGCTACCGGGTCTAGAAAAAGGTCCACTGACCACAGCCCACTTAATGCGCTGGTCTGCTGCAATGGAAAACTGGCACAAGATTCACTATGACAAACCATTTGCGATGGAGCACGACAAGTTACCGGGTTTGCTGATCAATGGCTCACTTAAGCAGCAGTTTGTGATGCAATTACTCGCAGACTGGGCTGGTCCGCAAGGTTGGGCCTGGAAGGCAAGTTTCCAGTTTCGAGCGATGAACCTTGTCGAGGAAACAGTGCGGGTCTGGGGGCGTGTCACGGGAAAACGTGAAACATCCGATTTCGGACTAATTGATATCGAACTAGGCATCATTAATGATGCGGGTAAAGAGTCAACGCCAGGCACAGCAACAGTTGCTCTGCCCTACAAAAATGGCAAGCCCGTTCCTTATCCTTTTGTTCCTCCAAAGTCTTAAAAAAAGAACCAAGTGAACATACCAGCGACTTCCGAGCAAAAGATCCATGGAGCCCTACACGGCGTACGCGTACTAGATCTTAGCCAAGGAATTGCTGGACCATTTGCGGCCCGCCTACTCGGCGACCATGATGCCGACGTTATTAAAATCGAGCCTCCTATCCATGGGGATACAGGTAGAAGACTTGCACCGCTCAAAGCCGATGCTCCGGAGCCCGAGCAAAGTCTGCTTTTCCAATATTTGAATTGGAACAAACGTAGTGTTGCCTTAGACCTCACCACCGCCTTTGGTCAACGCAATCTGCGAGCGCTCATTGAGCGCAGTGACATATTGATCGAAAGTTTTCGACCAGGAACTCTTGAGGCCTGGGGCATAAGTGTCGACACTATGCTCGAGTGGAATCCACGCCTGGTTGTGACATCTATTACCAACTACGGTCAGACGGGTCCTTACGCTCAGTATGAAGCAAGTGATCTAACGCTGCAGGCAATGAGCGGGATTATGGCTATTAGCGGTCAGGTAGATCGCGAGCCTTTGAAGCACGGGCTTTCTCAGTCCTACTATTGCGCAGGCCTAACGGGCGCTTATGCGTCGATCATGGCATATACAGCTGCCCAGCAAGATCAGTTTGGAGAGCATGTGGATGTCTCTATTCACGAATGCCTAGCCTCCGAGCTGGTTTTAAACGAGTCCTACTATGCATTTCTCGGCGCAATTCAAGGGCGCCGAGCAATTGTGCAAGATCCCTTCGCAGGCGAGCCGATCGAGACGCGCAAGGGATACGTTGCCTTTCAAGTTGGAGGAGGTGCGCCATTTGAAACATTTGCTGAGCTATTCGATCGGCCAGAGTTTTTAGAGAAGCGGTTTACGAGTCCGCCCGAGCGAGAAAAACGCGTGCCCGAGGTCCGGGCACTCTTGGAGGAGTGCGTTGCGCAACGAGACGCAAAAGAAGTGTTTCTAGCAGGTGCAAAAAAAAGATTACTGCTCGGGGTTGTGCAAGGCGCAAGCGACCTGCTGAGTTGTGAACACTTGGAAGACCGCAAGGCCTTTGCGAATGTTTCCCACCCCGACACCCAGACTGATCTGCGCCTGCCCGCGGAGCTTGCCAAGCTATCCCTCACCCCTACGGGACTCAGACGACGCGCGCCTAAACTTGACGAACATCGAGATGAGATTCTCGTTGAGCTCGTGGGGATCAACGCAAGCGAGGCGCACGCATGACTAACGGAACGCCTACCCTGCCACTCATCGGCATGCGCGTGCTAGACCTTTCGTATGTCTTTGCTGTTCCATATATGGCAGGGCTTTTAAGTGATCTTGGCGCAGAGGTCATCAAGATTGAAGCCCCCCACAAACTCGATCAGACCCGCGGCCGGGCGTTCGGCCCTTATCTTGATAACGATCCTGCGCTAGACCCATGGAATCGTTCTGGAATTTTTTATGTCGTGAACCGTGGTAAGCGATCGCTCGCTATGGACATGAGCACACCTGAGGGTCAGAGCATTTTTAAGGAGCTCGTCGCCAAAAGCGATATTGTTCTAGATAACTACACTCCTCGCGTCTTGCGCAAGTGGGGTCTTAATTATGATGAGCTCAAAAAAATTAAACCGTCACTCATCATGCTTTCAAATACTGGTTACGGTTCGACCGGACCATGGTCTGCGTTCCCTAGTCAAGGGACAACACTCGAAGCGACGATGGGTATCACCTACTACACAGGCTACAGAGGTGATAAGCCATGGAAGGTCGGCCAGTCTTATCCTGACTTCATTGCATGCTGGGCCGGATTAAATGGATTATGGGCCGCTATTAGTCATTTGAAAAAAACGGGTGAAGGACAATGGATCGATGTAGGAATGTATCAATTGGGTGTGGCCATGATGCCAGAGCCATTCATTCAATACCAACTGGATGGAACAGAACCCGAACGTATAGGTAACGAGCACGCCGAACACGTACCCAGCAACCTGTACAAGGCGAAGGGCGCTGATCAATGGATAGCACTAACCGTTGAAACAGACGCACAATGGCAAGCATTGGCATCTTTCATGCAAGATCAGGATCTCGCGAGCAATGCTGCCTACGCTACCGCCACCGGACGACGCGAACATCGCGCCTTCATTAACCAAAAAATAAGTGGCTGGACTCTGCTGCAAGATGCACGGTCACTTACGCAGGCACTGCAGAATCTTAGTATCGCTGCGGGATTTATATGCAACAGCCGTGATCTGCTATCTGATCCCCATTTAATGGAACGGGGCTTCTACGAAAAAGTTCAGCACCACGATCCAGTCGGTGACCGTCCAATCATAGGGCGTCCCTATCGTCTACGCTTCCGAGACGCAAAAATAAAAAAAGGTGGTCCGCGTTTTGGCGAGGACAACACTGCAATCTTGCGCGACATCGTTGGCATGTCAGCTGATCAAATTGAATCTGCGAGAACAAACGGCATCATTAGCGACAGTCCAACAAACCCTGGCATCTCGGGCACAATGAATACCGATATGATGCTTGAGCTCGGAACACTGTCTGGTGTAGACAAAAACTATAAAGACTATTTCTCTTTTAAAAAGGAGAACATATGAGCAATTACAAACGTATCGTTATACGCGCCTTGTCAATGATTAGTTTGGCTCTTGTAGGCGTCACAACAAGCGCACAGCCTTATCCTAATCGTCCTATTACCTTTGTAGTGCCGTATGCGCCAGGAGGATCTACGGATCCGGTAGCTCGCCAGTATGCAATGCAATTACAAAAAGTGCTGGGTGTTGAGGTCAATATCGAAAACAAGCCGGGTGGATCTGGCACGATCGGAACCGGGATGGTGGTGCGCGCTAAGCCGGATGGCTATACGCTTGGCCTGGCAACGAACAGTATTCTTGCCTACCAGCCTTTGGTAAATACAAGTTTGGCATTTAAGAGCCCAGACCAGTACCAGCCGATCGTCAAACTTGGCGAAATGCCTGTCATCCTAGTCGTACGCGCGGATGCACCATGGCAAACGTTCGCAGAGTTTGTACAGCACGTGAAAGACAATCCAGGGAAAGTGCGTGCCTCAGTCTCTGGACTGAGAACTGTTCCAGACTTATTAGCGCAAGAGTTCAATAAGATCGCAGGGACAAGGCTTCGCACTGTTCCGTTTACCGGCGGGAGCGGCGAAGCGCTGGTGGCGCTCTTAGGTAATCGCGTCGAAGCGACATTATTTACTGGTGCTGTTGGGATACCGAGTCATGTGCAAGCGGGCAAAGTTCGCGTGCTAGCTGCGTTCAAGAAAGGTGTTTACGATCCTGTACCTCAGGCGCAGTCATCCATTGACGCCGGGTACAACACAACCTTGGCGGCGTCTTTTTATGTGATTGCCCCAAAGGGTCTTGCACCAGAAGTGTTAGACAAACTAACCAAAGCTTCAATGAATATCGTTCAGAGCCCGGAGTTCATACAATTTTCGAAGGAGGGCTATGCCCTTGACCCAAAAGGTCCGACAGCCCTGCGGGAAGAAATCATTCGAGATACCAACACTTTTTCCGAATTGCTCAAGGTGTCCGATCAAAAATGAACCGACCCTCCATAAACGAATTCTCGCGAGGCCTTAAGAGATGACAGCGAGCACTATTTCCAAGAAAAAGTCTTACATGTGGACAGGCCTTTTTGGATTACTTCTGTCTGTCGGTTATTTGCATGTATCTCTGGACTTGCCAATGGGAGCACTTGACGAGCCTGGCGCTGGATTATTTCCGATTTTAGTTTCCGCCATCATGGCGTTTGCAAGCGCTGCGGCAATGTGGGAGGGCTATAAAGCGCCGACTACTGAAGCGATCGAGATCCCAACCGGCAGCGACAGCGCGCGTCTATTGAAATTAGTCCTACTGCTGTCAGCTTATTTTGTTGCAATCCCATGGCTCGGCTATTCGGTGAGTAGTTTGATTTTTTGTATCCTTTTAATTCGCTTACTGTCAGACACCAACTGGGTGCGATCCATTCTCTACTCGATCATCATGACGGCTGCCGTCTATATCGTGTTCATCTATTTTTTGAAAGTGCCGATGCCAAGCATGGCCTTGCAATTCTAAAAAGGAATCACCGCTATGGATGCGATTAATGGATTTCTATACGGCCTTGGCGTTGCGCTGACCTTCAACAATTTGCTTGCAGCACTGGCAGGCGCCCTGGCGGGAACACTGATCGGCGTTTTACCAGGCCTTGGTCCAACGGCTGGCATTGCGATGATTTTGCCGCTGAGCTATTCACTCGATCCAACAAGCGGTCTCATCATGATGGCCGGTATGTTTTATGGCGCGATGTATGGAGGATCGACCACAGCGATTTTGGTCAATATGCCTGGAGAGTCCGCCTCTGTCATTACCTGTCTAGATGGCTATAAGCTCACAAAAAAAGGTCGGGCCGGTGCTGTGCTGACCATCGTTGCAGCAGGCTCCTTTGTTGGCGGCGTACTTTCAGTGGTGGGTGTCATGTTATTCGCGCCTGCGCTGGCACAGCTCGGTCTACTTTTTGGTCCGGCTGAATTCTTTGCACTGACTGCGGGTGGGCTGTTGTTGTTTTCGAGAATTTCTGGCGGCTCTCTTGCGGCAGGTATCTTTCCAATGGCGATCGGGTTGATGCTAAGCACAGTTGGGCAAGAGCTTGTTACGGGTCAAGATAGATTTACTTTCGGGATCAGCGACCTCACTCTGGGTGTTGAGCTTGTGGCGCTTGTTGTGGGGCTCTACGGCATTACCGAAATCATGTCGGTCGTTGCAGGTCTACAAAAGCAGGTCAAGCCGTTGCCTGTTCGCCTACGTGATATGTTTCCCACCAAGGAAGAATGGAAGCGCTCCGCTGCACCTTACGGGCGCGGAACGCTGTTAGGGTTTGTTTTTGGACTGCTGCCGGGCCCCTCGGCCACGATGGCGAGCTTCGCATCCTACCGACTAGAAAAGGGGGTATCGAAGCACAAGGACGAACTTGGCGAAGGCGCCATCGAGGGGGTCGCGGGCCCGGAGACTGCAAACAACGCCGCCGCGACATCATCAATGGTCCCTTTGCTGGCGCTCGGCATCCCGTTCGGGTCTGTTACGGCCCTAATGCTTGCTGCGATGATGGTGCATGGCGTTCAACCGGGTCCCATGATGATCACTCAGCATCCAGAGGTATTTTGGGGCGTGATCGCATCCATGCTTATCGGCAATGCAATGCTATTAATTTTGAATGTGCCACTCATTAGTCTGTGGGTAAGTTTGTTGCGCGTACCTAATCACATCTTCCTGCCCATCATCCTGATGGTCGCAACAATTGGTTGCTACAGCGTACGCAACAGCATGGTCGATGTGTACATGCTGCTCTTGGTGGCATTTGTCGGATATGGGCTCACCAAGTTGAATTTTCAACTTGCGCCAATGGTAGTCGGTGTCGTTCTAGGGCCACTGATAGAAAAACACATGCGCGAGGGTCTCTTCATGAGTCTTGGCGACATCTCGGTTTTCTACACGAGTCCCTTGGCCGTGGGAATTTGGGCACTCGTGATCCTAGTCTTACTGCTCGAGCCTATCCAACACTTACTCGCCAGGATGTTTGGAATAAAGTTCAAGAAAATTATTCCAGAAAGCTCCGAGTAGCGTCAGATTAAGCACCCGGCGCAGATGCGACCTTCACCCAGCCAGGGTCAAGTCCAACTGCGCCCGAGTCTGCGAGCTCGGTAATTTTCTCTTCAGAATATCCACATTCCGCCAAAATCTCGGCAGTATGTTGGCCTAATCTTGGCGGAGGCATGCGAATCGCGCCTGGCGAATCGCTGAACTTGATCGGCAGCCCAGCCATCGACATCATCCCTAGGCCGTCCAGACTCATTTCTTGCACCATATCGCGTGCATGCACTTGAGGCTGCTGAACTACTTTATCAATCGTGTTAACCGGAGAGCACGGCACTTCGTTTTCAATCAGCCGCTTTTCCCAATACGCTAGAGGCTGCGTAATAATGATCGCACCAATTAACTGAATCATTAATGCACGATTGTCGGATCGCATTTGTGGATTGATAAAACGGGGATCCTCTAACCACTCTGGCTTTTCTAATGCAGCACAGAGTCCCTTCCACATACGCTGATTGAACGCAGAAATAACGATCCATTGATCACTTGCTTGATAAGCGCGATAAGTTGGACTTGTCAGTGCACCACTACCGCTTGGACCAGGCACTTCCCCGCTAGAAAAGTACCGAGTAAAAAATTGGGCCAGCATTGCCATGTGACCTTCCAGCAACGACGTATCCACACGCTGCCCACGGCCGGTACGATGTCGCGTCTCGAGAGCCATCATCACTCCCATCGCACCAAACATTCCAGCTCCTACATCCGCGACGGACATACCCATTTTGGCGGGACTACCTTCTGGATCACCGGTGATGCTCATCGAACCTGCATACGCCTGCATGAAAAGATCGTTCGCTGGCTCTTTACTCAACGGGCCAGTTGCACCGAAACCACTGATGGCGCAATAGACGAGACGAGGATTCACTTTCGCCAGCGAGTCATAGTCAAGACCAAGACGCTCTAGCGCACCGACACGATAGTTGTGCACCAAGACATCGGCTTGTTCGATTAGCTCACGAGCAATCTTGACACCTTCAGGGGTCTTCAGGTCGATCGCCATGCCGCGCTTATTACGGTTGGCGGCGGCATAGTAATAGCTCATCGAGTCATGAAAAAACGGTGACCATGCTCGACTATCATCACCAACCTCAGTGCGCTCGATTTTGATCACGTCCGCGCCATAGTCACCCAACAACATACCGCAGAACGGTCCAGCCATTGCTACGCTGATCTCTACAACTTTAATTCCTGCAAGCGGTGCTGTCATGAGTGCCTCGTCACAACTAATCTTTATAAATCATTCTTGTAGCGCTCAAGCATTTCAGCCTGCGTTTCTGGCGGGCCAGACATTCCGGTCTGCTCGCTAATCATCTCTCCCATTGTCGGCAGCTTGGCTCGATCAATTTGCTTTGATGTGTCCCACAGCTTTGAACGCATAAAGGCCTTCGCGCAATGCAGATAGGCCTGTGTCACATCCACCTGAATCACGAGCTTCGGGGGCTTTAGCTCAGACGTACAAAGCTTCAGTAGATCTGTCGCAGTCGTCAACGTCGCATGACCATTTACACGCAATGTCTCATCAACGCCTGGGATGATGAATAGCATCCCAATACGTCCAGTATGGATAATGTTTTCTAAGGTATCTAAGCGGTTATTGCCCGGTGAGTCCGGGATCAACAGTTGGCCTGCCTCAGTGACCTTTACAAAGCCGGGCGCGCCCCCTCGGGGCGAAGCGTCTAAAGCGTCGTCTGCGCCCTGGCTCCCCAGCACAACAAAAGGCGAGAGCGCAATAAACTGGCGACAGTGCTTATCTAGCTCTGGCAATTGCTTTTTTACTGCGCGCTCTTTTGGCGAAGCGTATAGGGCGCGCAGTTGCTCGATCGAATCAATCAACATCGTGCTTAATTCATCGACACGACAATTTTGCCGAAGTGTTGATTACCACGCATTTTTGCAAATGCATCTGCAATCTTGTCAAAGCGATATGTGCTGTCAATCGGCAAGGCCAGTTTTCCCGACTCGATGTGGGGCCACAGGTCACCCATCGCACGCGACGCGATTTCACGCACCTCTTCAATGCTGCGGGTACGGAACGTGACACCGGTGTACTTAATGCGCTTGGCCGCATGCAAATCAAAATCAAATTCTGCGAATCTTCCTGCGAGGCGCCCCACGTTCACAATGCGACCCAGGACAGCACATGCTTCGAGATTCGGTGTGCCAAACTTGCCGGACAGCTGATCAATAATCAGGTCGACACCTTTGCCACCGTTTGCCTCCGTCGCAAGAGCAGGCCATTTCGGATCACTATTGTCGATGGCGAAGTCAGCGCCGTAATTCTTTAATTGCGCGAGTCGACCAGGGTTGGACGACGTACCAATAACAGTTTTCGCACCCATGACTTTAGCAATCTGCATTGCCATCAATCCGACACCAGACGATGCCCCTTGAATCAACACCGTTTCGCCGGCACGCATTTCGCCTGCGGTAATTAGTGCGTTGTGCATCGTAATAATTGAAATGGGAAGTGTTGTTGCCTGCTCATAGGTCATTGAGGAAGAAGGGATGGGCATCACCCGCCCCCAGTCCGTGACGACATACTCGGCATAGCCGCGCGTCCCAGAACACATCACGCGATCACCTGGCTTGATGCCGCGCACGCGTGCGCCAACCTCTACAACCTCACCCGCCCACTCCATCCCGGGAATAGTTCCAGGTCCTCCGACGCTGCCATGTTGACCGCCGGACAACACACCCAGATCAGCACGATTCAACGCGCAAGCATGTACGCGCACAAGGACCTGATCCTCATTGGGAGTCGGCTTCGGTGCGTCACCAATCTCAAACCCTGTTTCGGTCAGCACAACTGCTTTCATAACATTTCCTTTTTTAAATTGAGCATGCGCGTGGCACCTTAGCTTATCTATATTCGAACCAAACTATCGTGTAGCCGAGGTCAGCCCGCCATCAACCACAAGAGTTTGTCCGTTAATGTATCGAGCCTCATCGCTCGCAAGGAACACAACTGCATGTGCAACGTCCCATGACTCGCCCATATAGCCTGCGGGCACTTGTTTATGCCGATGTGCAACAAATCCTTCGAAGTCACCCTTTGCATATTTTTCAGCGAGGCGCTTAACCAAGGGCGTAAACATGAGGCCTGGTGCAACGCAATTCAACCGGATACCGCGATCGGCGTAAATTACGCCAGTGGTCTGCATGAGCTGCTGTAAGGCGCCTTTGCCAGCCGAGTAACCGACTTGCGGTTTGCCGATATAACGCAGACCAGCGACGGAGGAAATGCTCACCACGGATCCATTGCCCTGTGCTTCCATAATTGGCAGCACATATTTACAAGCAAGAAAAGCACCCTTAACGTTTACGTCAAGCTGCTCATCGAACACAGCTTCAGACATTGTGACGGGATCACCAGGCTCCGAGCGACCAACGTTGTTCACCAAAATATCGATACGGCCGTATTTGGCCATACAAGCATCAACAAGTTTTTTGACATCATCTGCTTTAGTTGCGTCGGCAACCATCACGCCTGCAGAGCCGCCTTCCTGTTCAATAATTTTTTGTGTTTGTTCGGCAGCTTCTAAATTGAGATCAGACCCAAAGATTTTTGCGCCCTGACGCGCGAGTGCAACTGCAATCGCCTTTCCATTGCCCCAACCCTCACCGAGCGTGCCGCACCCGGTCACCAATGCAACTTTGCCATCTAGTCTGAACACGATGCCCCCAAATGATTATTTTTATACTGAGCATCATATTACCCGCCCGAGACCAAGCGGGCAAAAGCCTTTTGTACTACCGGGTCGGCCGCATAAAAAACGGTCGCGGTCACTCCACTACGTACGACCAGTCTGGGCGCGATCAGCCAGGTCAGGTGGGGAACATAAATAAATTTAGCTTGTCTGATCTGGTCGATCGCAATGCGTTTGTTCCAAATCCATGTTTGTTCGATCACTCCGTCGCGGATGGAGGTCCGGCTCTTAAGCATCCAAAAATAAATGAGCCCCGTTATGGCAGCGGCACACCCCCACACCAGAGCAGCAGTGTCGGTAAATTCAGACCATTGCATCTGTTGCAACGCGGGCAAGCCGGACCAAACGATTGCGGCGACGAATAGTGTCGCCACAACCTTGATCAACATTGGGAAAGCAGGCCCCTCAGCCACAAAGTCAGTGGCGATGCCACCGACACTGAATGGCGCGTCACTCATTTTGCGGGAGGGGTATTTTTCATCAAATCCCGCATCAGATTATTGACTGTATCCTGATCGTTCTGATCTTCTGATTGCTGCAAATCGTTTTCAGGCACTTCGATTCTGATCGTTTTCAGATCCACCTCAACGGGCTTATCTAAAAAGACCGTCACTGTTTGTGGAAAGAAAATCACAATCACCACGAGGGTCAATTGCAACAGCACCCAAGGGATAGAACCTAGATAGATATCCTTGGACAACACCTTTGCTGGCAGAGAGCCAGACTTGAATAAATTGTCGGCCGTGCTGCGCAAATAAAACAGAGCGAAGCCAAAGGGCGGATGCATGAAACTAGTCTGCATGTTCACGCACAACAGAACACCAAACCAAATCATGTCAATGCCGAGCTTGCTCGCCACCGGCGCCAGCATAGGCAGAATGATGAATGCGATCTCAAAGAAATCTAGAAAGAACGCAAGGAAAAACACAAAAATATTAACGACAAACAGAAAGCCAATCTGCCCGCCCGGCAAACTGGATAACAAGTGCTCAATCCATATGGCACCGTCTACGCCCTGAAAGACGAGCGAGAACACCCGCGATCCGATCAGAATGAAGACCACCATTGCAGTGATACGCATCGTGCCTGTCATGCCATCGCGCACGATTTCCCAGTTGAGCCGTCGGTGAAAAGCGGCCAGCAGTATGGCGCCAACAGCACCCATCGCACCCGCTTCAGTAGGCGTCGCAATAGCAGTGGTCATGAAAGGTAAGCCGCCCATGCTTCCCAACACTGCAAAGATCAGCATCGCCGAAGGAATGATGCCGCGTAAACATTTGCGCCAAAGGTCCCAGCCATGCAGCGTGCGAGCCTCGGGTGGCAAGCCTGGCATATGGCCTGGGCGCAATCGGGACAGCACAAAGGTATAGACTAAAAACAGAAGGATCTGAAGAATCGATGGACCCCAAGCCCCTTTGTACATATCGCCTACTGAACGACCCAGTTGATCTGCCATCACCACGAGCACCAGTGAGGGCGGTACAAGCTGTGTGATGGTTCCTGATGCCGCCAGGACGCCGGTGGCGTAGCGCATGTTGTAGCCATAGCGCATCATGACAGGCAGCGAGATCATCGCCATCGCGATGACCTGCCCAGCGACGGTACCCGTCACGGCACCCAGGATAAAACCAACGATGATCACTGAGTAACCAACACCACCTCGTATCGGACCGAACAGCTGTCCCATTGAGTCGAGCATGTCTTCGGCTAACCCACACTTCTCTAGTACTGCACCCATCAAGGTGAAAAATGGAATTGCCAACAATAGATCGTTGGACAAAATACTAAAGATATTCAGCGGCAAGTTGTACATAAAGGCCGCGGGGAACCACCCCATCTGGATCGCAATAAAGCCGCTTAACAGCCCCAACGCAGACAACGAAAACGCAACGGGAAATCCAATCAACATGATCAGAATTAACCCCAAGAACATTAGGGGCGCGAAATTTTGCATGCTCATTGAAGCGGCCTCTCGTAGGTCAG
>JBEDEU010000010.1:0-18870 GCA_041175585.1 Pseudomonadota bacterium
AAACAACAGGCGCAATCAGCCTATCGACACTCAAGCTCACTAAAGATTTTTATAACGCTCGCTTTACTTTCACCGAGCAAGATTTTCAAAAAATCAAAGTAGATATCCAAAAACGTATTGATGGCCTCAGGACACAAGAGCAACAAGCCAGTTTGCGCATCAATCGAACACTCGACCTAGCGGCAGCAGCAAAGGCAAAATCGGACGCGCTAGAACAAAATGCGACGGCGACCACTGAAGCACGTACCGCTGCGCGCAACGCGCGTTTGCTAGCAGATCGCAAAGCAGAAGCTGCGCGCACCGAACGTGAACGCTTGCGCGCGCAGATCGAACTCGATTTGCTCATGATTCAAATTTGGGAGATTCGACGCGACTTATACGCCAACGTCGACAGCAGTCAGCAGCTCGCCGTCTTGAAGTCCAAGCACGAGGACTTAGCACGTCAGCTTAATCTCGGGTTGAACTATCTAAACCAGCTTATCGCCGAAAAGTCCCAGTCAACGCTTGCGCTCAATGAGCAGCTGCGCCAAGCGCCTACAAGCGCTGACAAGGCATTTTTGTCAGAAATGCTCACACCACTGGCCGAGCAAATCGATAACATGCGCGGGCTTTACGCGCTCTTTGAGCGCGCGCGCCAGTACTTAGAAATCACAGGCTCAGAGATTGCACACGCGCAACTAAATCAAACATTTGCACAGCGCTTTAGTGGCATCAAGGCGTCTGCCATCGAGTTTGCAAACGATATTTGGCAGTTTGAGATCTTTGCGGTCGACGACAACATCTTGGTCGACGGGCGCGAAATCAAAACAAAACGTAGTGTCACCGTTGGCAAGACGATCGGCGCTATGGCTATCCTGATTATTGGCTTTATGCTGATTTCGGGTTTGATACGGCGCACACTTGCGCTTGCTGTCCATAAAGCGAATCTAGGTGCGAGCAAGTCGGTTGTGCTGGGTCGTTGGTTGACCCTGGCAGCAGGCTTCTCTCTCATCCTGACAGCCTTCAATATCGTTGAGATTCCTCTTAGTGCATTCGCCTTTTTTGGTGGTGCGCTCGCAATTGGCGTAGGTTTCGGTACACAAAATCTACTGAAGAACCTGATCAGTGGCGTCATGCTGTTAATTGAAAAGCCAATTCGCATAGGTGATCTTGTTGAGATCGACGGCATCCTCGGAACGGTTACCTCGATCGGGATCAGGTTTTCAACAATACAAGGTGCGCAAGGCAATGATGCCTTGATCCCCAACAGCGTCTTAGTTGAACAAAAACTAGTGAACTGGACCTACTCTACACGCGATGCGCGTAGAGATGTCCGCGTCACCGTATCGTACAAATCGAGCGTACATGAAGTTCAACGTATCCTTGCGATGGTCAGCGCCGACCACCCACAGGTCAAACAAATGCCAGCTCCAGTTATTACGCTGGAAGATTTTGGCGATAACGGTTTAGTTTTTAATTTGCAATTTTGGATTCGATTACAAGCTGGCACACAGCCTGCACAGATCCTGAGTGACTTACGCGTCAGCATTCTTGCTGCTTTTGCAGAAGCAGGCATCGAACTGCCTTTCCCGCAGCGCGCCGTCATGTTCGATCAGAGCAATCCGATCGCGGTGCGAGTACATCCATCAACAACAGCAGCGATTTAATCAATCGCTGCTGTTCAGGTCGACTTAATTATTTTTGGGCTGCAGGAACAACACGTGTTGGACCGGCCCCGCTAATCACTTGCACGCGTTGATTTAGCATAATCGGCACATCGGCCTCTTGCGCGATCACGCGGGTCTCGCCGTTATCAAGCTTGACGGTGATCTCAAGACCATCTTTCTTGCCGACATACTCTTCGGCCGCATCGCCGGCGAGTGCACCCAACACGGCACCACCCAGAATGGCCAAGGTACGGCCAGTGCCACCGCCTATCGTGCTTCCCATCACGCCACCTACCGCGCCGCCCGCCACCACCCCAGCACCAGAGGTGCCTTCTTTCTGGATGGTAATTGGCCGCACGTTAACAACTGTGCCATTACGCATCACTTGGTCGCGCTGCGCTTGATTGTACGTATACACATTTGCAGAGGCTGAGGGCTTGGCGCAACCCGACACCAACGCAATAGCAGTCAGAGCCACGCTTGCCAGCGCAAGACGGCCCAAGCGGGCATCAACAAAAGAAAAGATTCGCATTTCAGTGACTCCTGTTAAACGAACTTATGCGGGCAACCGCAAGCCATACTGGGCATGAAATTGTGCGTCGATTTCAGCACGACTTGGCGCATGATTTTGCGGCCCACGCGATGCGATCTTGATCGAACCCATCAAGTTGCCCAGTTTACAGGCATCCTGCCAGGACCAGCCCAACGTCAGTCCATACAACAACCCACCTCGGTGCGCATCGCCACAACCCGTTGGATCCACAACACCACTTGGGGTCACTGGATCGATATGGTGCTGATGACCTTCGGTATATAGCGTTGCTCCATTCGCACCGCGCGTCACGACCACTGCCTTTAGACCTTGCGCGAGTTGCTCAATCGACTTGCCTGTACGCTGCTCAACAATGCTGGCTTCGTAATCATTGACGGTCATGGCTTGTGCCAGTGCCAACATCTCCTGGATATCTTTACCGTCGTACAGCGGCATCGCCTGGCCCAAATCAAAAATAAAAGGCGTGCCCTGCGCACGCAAACGCTTGGCGTGCGCGACCATTCCTGCCTTGGAGTCCGGAGCGACAATCGCCCAGGTCGCAGCACGGCCAGTTAAATCATTTTCAGCCGAGCGCTCCATCGCACCAGGATGAAAGGCGCTGATCTGATTGTCATCAAGATCTGTCGTGATGAAACACTGTGCCGTTAACGTCCCCGGCAATGTTTGCAACAGGGTGGTATCAATGCCCATTTGTTCAAAACGCTGAACATAATCGCTCGCATCTTCGCCCACTGTTGCGACAGGCACAGGCTTACCACCCAAGAGTTTCAGGTTGTAGGCGATATTGCCAGCACAACCGCCAAACTCACGGCGCATGCTCGGTACCAGGAATGACACGCTGAGCGCATGAATCCGGTCAGGCAAAATATGTTCTTTGAAACGGCCTTCGAATACAGCGATCGTGTCGAATGCAACGGAACCACAAATTAATACGGGCGATGTCATGCGTAGGCCTCAGGGAAAATAACGCGTAAGTTGAAATCCGGTAATTTGCAAGCCAGCGACCTCGATCGGTAACCGCAAATTGAGTTCTTGGTTTGCTAGAAAAGGTTTATCTTTAAACTGAGCAGGGAGATAGTCTGCCGGGGCAAGTCTCTTGCGCACAACAGGCGTGTTAGAAGCATCTTTTAACTCGACTAACAAATGTGGCCATGGCTGTGGCTGTGTCAGTCGGTTACGCATGGAAAACAGCAAAGTCATTGCTGTAGGACGCCCCTCAGCTTGGGGTTCAGTCGAGCGCTCTAACGAAGATCCGTCTATCGTGATCCGGTCAAGATGTCTGACCAAGCTCACTTCGCATTTCAATGACTCGCACAAGACACTTATCGCTGGTCGTAAACCAGGAATACTGGTCACCAAATCGTTACGATAAATATAAGCAAGCTGACCTAATAAAAAAACAAACGCAAAAAAACTAGCAAAGCCCCAGATCAAGGTTTTCAGCCCAGAGTTCTCTTCATCATCTGCCAAAAATTCTGGAGGGGTTCGTCCAACATCACTGTTTTCGCCACGCAGTCGTGCTTCACCTTGCACACTGATGGTGGGCTCCGGCCGCAGTCCCGCCGCAGCGTCACGTCGATTGGTCAAGACCGGTTCATGCACTGCAGGAGTCGGGTCAGACGCCTGACGTTCGCGATGCCGCAGCACTGCAGGTTGTGGCGACGAGGATGTCACAGGAGCTACGGGACGTTGAACGATCGTTTCTGCGCGAGACGAATCCGTCACCCGAGTCTTAGCCGCCAAACTCGTTAATGTCGGTAGGTTGCTAACAAGCGCAGCCTCACCATCAAAAATATGTTTGCATTGGCCGCAACGCACCAAACCGTCGTGCGCGCGCAGTTGCTCAAGCGACACGACAAAGTCACTTTGGCATTTTGGACAACGCGTCACAAGACTCATCGTTCTACCCTAGGGCTTAATGCCCGCCAAACATACCCATCCATCCCGTGCTTGCCATACCGTCATCGGCAACCACGGAGCGTACGCCAGTGCAACCTCTTGTGCCTGTCGCTCAAGGACTCCAGACAGCACCAAGCTGCCACCTGATCGTACACGTCCGCTCAGCATGGGTGCGAGCACCTTCAGTGGGTTGGACAAAATATTAGCGACCACTACATCAAATTGGCCATCAGCTAAACCGTCTGGCAACATTGCCTGAATCGTAACGCGATTAGCGATGGCGTTGTCGCACGTGGCCTGCACAGCCTGGTCATCAATGTCCACCCCGGTGACAGGTCCTGCACCCAGCATCGCCGCAGCAATCGCCAAAATACCCGAACCACAGCCATAATCCAAGACAGTTGCAGCGCTCGGTAACTCCTGAGCCAACCACTCAAGGCATAAGTGTGTCGTCGGATGGCTACCCGTCCCAAAGGCCAAGCCTGGATCCAGTTGAATCGCGATGCAACCGGCCTCGGTCTTGGTTGGCATTTGATCGGCATGCCAACTCGGCACGATCAGAATGTGCTCACCAACCTGAATCGGACCAAATTGCGACTGCGTCAATCTGACCCAATCCGCATCAGGCACATCGCGAAGGTGCCACGGCAACTCAGCCGTAGAGTCTAAATCTTGCTGCGCCATGAGTAACAGCTGGGCAGGGTCGGTTCCGTCAGCCAGCAATACGATCAAGCGATTACGTGCCCAGGCTTGGGTATTCGGTTCACTACCAGGCTCGCCAAAGAGCGGCTGTTCGTCCTCAGTATCCAGATCAGCATCTTCAACGGAAACTGATAATGCGCCAGCTTCAAGAAGTGCGTCGGACAGCGGCTCCGCCAAAGATCCGGGACACAACAATACCAATTCACGCATGACTGTTTCCGTGAGCCGAGCTAAGCAGCCCAGCTAAACCGCACGCCGATACGCTCAAGCGCGTTCGGCGAGCTTGTGTTCGAGATAATGAATGCTGGTGCCGCCCTCAACAAAACGACCGTCCACCATCAGCTCGCGATGCAGTGGGATGTTGGTTTTGATACCTTCGACCACCATCTCAGAGAGAGCAATCGACATACGTGCGACGGCTTGCCCGCGCGTGTCGCCATACGTGATCACCTTGGCAATCATCGAATCGTAGTTTGGCGGGACAAAGTAGCCGTTAAAAGCATGCGAATCGATCCGAACACCTGGGCCTCCGGGTGTATGCCAGTTCGTGATACGCCCCGGACTCGGTACAAAAGTGAACGGATCCTCTGCGTTGATACGACACTCAATCGCATGGCCTTTGAATACGATATCTTTTTGACGCAAGCTGAATTTTTCTCCGGCTGCGACACGAATCTGCTGCTGAACCAGATCGATTCCAGTGATAAGTTCAGTGACCGGATGCTCGACCTGAATACGCGTGTTCATTTCAATGAAATAAAACTCGCCGTTTTCATACAGGAACTCGAAGGTTCCGGCACCACGATACTCAATCTTGCGGCAGGCCTCTGCGCAGCGCTCACCAATACGCTCAATCAACTTGCGATCGACACCAGTCGCGGGCGCTTCTTCAATCACTTTTTGGTGACGACGCTGCATAGAGCAGTCACGCTCACCGAGCCACACTGCGTTTTTTCCGCCATCGGCCAAAACTTGAATTTCAATGTGACGGGGATTTTCCAGAAACTTTTCGAGGTAGACCTCTGGATTGTTAAACGCAGCACCGGCCTCTGACTTGGTCATCACGACCGAACTTAAGAGAGCGGCTTCCGTGTGCACCACCCGCATGCCCCGCCCACCACCACCACCAGCGGCCTTAATAATGACGGGGTAGCCCACTTCACGCGCGATGCGCAGAATTTCTTGGTCATCATCGGGCAGCGCTCCGGCAGAACCTGGCACCACTGGCACGCCTGCTTCAATCATGGCGTTCTTCGCGCTCACCTTATCGCCCATCAAACGGATCGACTCGGGACGTGGACCGATAAATACAAAGCCACTCTTCTCAACACGGTCTGCAAAGTCTGCGTTCTCAGACAGAAAACCATAGCCGGGGTGAATCGCCTCAGCGTCCGTCACCTCAGCCGCAGCAATAATGGCCGGCATATTCAGATAGCTGTCGCGCGAAGCAGGCGGTCCGATACAAACGGACTCATCTGCCAGACGCACGTACTTGGCATCGCGATCCGCCTCGGAATGCACGACCACGGTTTTGATACCCATCTCGCGGCATGCGCGCTGGATACGCAGCGCAATTTCGCCACGGTTAGCGATCAGAATTTTTTCAAACATATCAGGCAATCACAAACAGGGGTTGACCGTATTCAACGGGCTCACCGTTTTGCACGAGAATCTCTTTAATGACACCAGATTTATCCGCTTCGATTTCGTTAAGCAACTTCATCGCTTCAATAATGCAAAGAGGCTCACCCTCTTTCACTGTTTGACCGACCTCTACGAATGCAGGGGCCGCTGGATTGGACGCTCGGTAAAACGTACCAACCATCGGAGCCTTGACAGTGTGACCCTGCACAACAGGTGCAGCTGGTGCCGCGGCAGGTACCGCCGGGGCAGCTTCGCCAACAGGCGCCGGTGCCGGCGCGTACGCAGCGGGGGCTGCATACGCAACAGGTTGCACTGCTTGAGAAAACTTGACGATCCGAACCTTGCCCTCGCCCTCGGTGATTTCAAGTTCGGCGATGCCTGACTCTGCAACGAGATCGATCAAGGTTTTGAGTTTTCGCAGATCCATAGTGATTCCGTATAGTGCTGTTAAATAAGAATAAAGTTGACCAACTTGGTCGACTCGTTATGCAGCCGCCTCGTAGGGGACGGCAAAACGCAGTGCCGCTTCATATCCGGCGGGGCCAAGGCCAGCGATGACACCGACAGCAAGATCCGACAGGTAGGAGTGATGCCTAAAATCTTCGCGCTTGTACACATTGGACAGATGCACTTCGACAAAGGAAATCTTTACCCCTGCGAGTGCATCGCGAATCGCAACGCTCGTGTGGGTGTAGGCGCCTGCATTGATCACGATGAAATCGGTACCATCTGCGCGCGCTGCCTGAATGCGATCAACCAACGCACCCTCGTGGTTGCTCTGATAGGTGGACAAGCTGACACCCAGCTCTGTCGCAAGAGCTTGAAGTCTTGCATCGATTTGGGCAAGAGTGGTGTGGCCGTAAACACTAGGCTCACGTAACCCGAGCAGGTTCAGGTTAGGTCCGTTCAAAACGAGAATTTTTTTTGCCATGAGAGGTCGCCCAAGCAAAGAGTGCTCTGCTTGCCACAAAAACGTGACAACAAAAACAGTCAAGCCGTACGCATTTATAGGCTAAATCCTGCGATTTGTCTATCTACGTCTTCGAATTTACTATTAGTTTGCTAATACGACGCTGCAAATCTTCAGGTTCGACCTGACCGAGAATTGTATCGAATATGCTGCCATCTTCGGCTAAAAGAACAGTAAATGGCAGGCCTCCCGCGGCATTTCCAAGTGCTCTTACCATTGAAATTCCAGCATGACCCGCAACAACAAGTTGATAAGATACAGGTATTTTAGATACAAATTGCTTAATGTTAGCCTCTGTATCGATACCAATACCAACAAAACCAAGTTTTGGTGAGTTTTTGGCGATTGCATCCAGATAAGGCATCTCTTGTACGCAAGGCGCGCACCAAGTTGCCCAAAAATTCACCACCGTTGGACGACCTAAATACGAACGTAGCGCGATAGTTTGTCCGTCCAAATCAGGTAATTTCGCGTCATAGAAGGCTGCTGGGTCGGCCTTGGCGACAGCGCTGCCCGCTGGCGTCGCTCCGATTGCACGGTTCGCAGCCGGCGCCCTAGTTGAAGATGACTTCCATGCGAACCAGGCCACACCAAGCATCGCGGCTAGCCCACCAGCACCGAACAAAATTGTTCTTCGTTTCATAAGACACATCATAGCTTCAGATCGTACCAATACTGCGACACAACCCCATCAAACGCAACGCACTCTCCCTCTACAATGCGCCTAGGAGATTCGTCATGCATCTGCATATTTTGGGAATTTGTGGCACGTTCATGGGCAGCCTAGCGCTCATCGCACGTGCGGCCGGTCATCGCGTCACAGGCTGTGACGCCGGTGTCTACCCTCCGATGAGCACACAGCTCGAGGAGCAGGGCATTGCACTCATTGAGGGCTTTGAAGCGGATCAGCTCGCGCTCAAGCCTGACCTCTTTGTGATCGGCAACGTAGTCACGCGTGGCAACCCATTGATGGAAGCGATTCTGGATGCCAGCCTGCCCTACACGTCGGGTCCGCAGTGGCTTGGCGAACACATATTACAAGGCCAGCATGTGCTCGCTGTCGCCGGCACACATGGCAAGACAACAACCAGCTCCATGCTTGCCTGGATTCTGCAATATGCCGGCAAACAGCCTAACTTTTTAATCGGCGGCGTTGCGCCCGGCCTTGAAGTGTCGGGCAGATATGACCCTGCACAAAAGCTTTTTGTGATCGAGGCCGATGAGTACGACACCGCTTTTTTCGACAAGCGCTCAAAGTTTGTGCACTACCGGCCGAAGACAGCCATTTTGAACAACCTTGAATACGATCACGCTGATATCTTTCCCGATCTTGCCGCCATCGAAACACAGTTTCATCACCTCGTGCGCACGATTGCACGTTCCGGCCAGGTGATTGCCCCGATAGGGGAGGAGGCACTTGACCGCGTCTTAGCTCGAGGCTGCTGGTCCGAACTTGTGCGCACAGGAGAGGAATCTGGATGGCATGCGCGTGAAGTGAGCCCCCTGTCCTTCGAGATCAAACGTGACAACACTGTCTACGGTCTGATTCAATGGACTCTCACCGGAGCACACAACCGCAATAATGCGTTGGTTGCCATCGCAGCGGCTGCGCACGTGGGTGTAGACCCACGCACAAGCGTCGAGGCTCTATCTGCCTTTACTGGCGTCAAGCGCCGCATGGAAGTCCGGGGCACCGTGCGCGACATCACGGTTTACGATGATTTTGCGCATCACCCCACCGCAATCCGGACGACGCTTGATGGCTTACGTGCACAGGTAGGGGCGAAGCGCATCCTCGCCATCTTGGAGCCGCGCTCCAACACGATGAAGCTTGGCACCATGGCAGCACGTCTGCCGCAAGCGCTTGAGCCAGCCGATTTAGTGTTTTGCTTTGGTCAACGAGAGGGCAAGCAGGCCTTGGGTTGGGATCCAGCCGAAGTCCTTGCTCCGCTGGGAGCACGCATGCAGGCACACCACGAAATCGATTCGCTGGTGCAGGCCGTCGTCAGTGCCGCGCAACCAAACGATCATATTCTCATCATGAGTAACGGCGGCTTCGCGGGCGTCCACGCCCGCTTGCTCGACGCACTCGCTCGCCAGCACTAAAGCGGGCATTACACCGCATCACCGGATATCGTATGTACGTTTTGTTTGAAGAAGAAGGCGCGTTCAAGACTGGACACATCATGTCCGAGTCGGATGCCGCCCTGCAAGTTGAGTCTGAGTCAGGCAAACGTAGCAAAATAAAACGGACCAATTGTCTATTTACTTTTGCGAGTCCTACACCAGATGTCTTAATGCCCGAGGCGCAAAGGCTTTCAGAGGAAATTGAACTACAGTTTTTGTGGGAATGTGCACCTCAGGACGAGTTCGATGTTGAAACGCTCGGCACCGACTACTTCGGTCACCCAGTCAACACACTAGAAAAAACAACTCTGCTCTTGCGCCTGCACAGCGCGCCTATTTATTTTCACCGTCGAGGCCGTGGTCGCTACCGCTCTGCACCACCCGAGATCCTGACCGCTGCCCTTGCGGCACAAGAAAAGAAACAACGACAAGCAGCCGAAATGGCTGCGTGGGCCGATGAGATTATTGCTGGGCGTTTGCCACAAGCCATCGCAGATTCGGCGATGGCACTAGTGACCCGGCCAGACAAAAATTCACAGGCCTGGAAGGCACTGGATGCCGCAGCCACCACTTTGCAGAAGCCGCCTGAGCGTGTGCTTCTGGAACTTGGCGCCTGGCCGCATGCCCTGGCGCTCCACAAGGGCCGCTTTATCGCAACACACTTCCCTCGCGGGAAGGAATTTCCTGCCGAGACCTTGCCCTCTTTTGATGGTGAGCTGCCTCTTGCCGATGTCGTCGCCTATTCGGTTGATGACATCACAACGACCGAAATCGACGATGCCCTATCTGTCACCGTCTTGCCGGATGGCAACTTAAAGGTCGGCATTCACATTGCAGCACCCGGCTTGTCGGTGACACGCGACAGCGCCTTTGACAAATTGGCGCGCGCACGGATGTCGACGGTCTATATGCCTGGCGACAAAATCCCGATGCAACCCGACTCGGTGATTGCCGCCTATTCGCTCGACGCCGGTCGCCCCACACCGGCGGTGTCGCTTTACGTCACAGCCAATCCGCAGACAGGCGAAATCCTGTCTCATGAAAGCAAGGTGGAACGTGTCTCGGTACGCGAGAACCTGCGCCACAACGCGCTCGATCAAAACATCACCGAAGAAGCCCTGGCTGACCCAGCGGTGATCCTCCCCTACAACGACTGGATTCGTCCGCTCTGGACACTCGCACTATCGCTCAGCAAACAACGGGATATTATTCGCGGTAAAACCGAGAACAACAACCGCGTCGAGTACAGCTTTTACGTGGACGGAGATCCAGACGACCCCGAGACTCCCGTGCGAATCGTGCCACGCATGCGCAATGCACCGCTAGATCGGCTTGTGGCGGAATACATGATTCTTGCCAATAGCACTTGGGGTGGGCTGCTGGCAACCAATGGCCTGCCGGGTATCTATCGCTCACAGCAGGGGGGACGCGTACGCATGAGCACTCATGCTCTGCCACATGAAGCTATTGGCGTCCCGCAATACGCGTGGTGCACCTCTCCGTTAAGACGCTATGTCGACTTAGTGAATCAGTGGCAAATCATTGCAGCTATTGAGCACGGTGTCTCGGCACCCCTGGTGGCTCCCTTTAAACCCAAGGATGCGGATCTGTTTGCCATCATCGGCGGGTTTGAATCGCAATACACAGCGTGGCACGATTTCCAAAACAGTTTGGAGCGCTTTTGGTGCCTGCGATGGTTACAGCAGCAGCAAATTTCTGAATGCACGGCAACCGTACTGAAAGAAGACCTGGTTCGCCTAGACCATGCACCGCTCGTGTGCAGGGTAAGCGGCTTGCCACAAAGCGAACGGGGTGAAGTTGTAACCTTACAAATTCTCTCGACCGATGAACTCACTCTCGAGCTAGACTGCCGTTACGTGACTACGCAAACCGCATGACAACACAAACAACGTCCTTGACTCTCAATTCAGCGACCGACTGGTCTGCGGGTCAGCGTCGCTTTTTGTATTGGGCTGTTTCTCTATCGATTCTTGCGCATATTACGGTCCTTGCGTGGAACATCTCAACAGAACCATCTGGACAGCCCCTGCCCTCCGAATTGGAAGTGATCATGGTCAACGCGCAGACCGACAGTGCGCCTGCTCTTGCTCGTCTGTTTGCACAGACCAATGTGGATGGTGGCGGGGACGCCTCAAAGGGCTATAGCGCAAGTCAACTTGTACATGGTGGCGTATCACCTGACAACCTGATGCTCGAAGCACTCGTTAAGAAGAGATTACAACTCGAAGCACAACAGCAAGAGCTGCTTACCCTGTTGAAAGAACGACACGCAGTACAGGAAGGACGTCCGAATGAGCACTTTCTGAAAGACACGGATCTCAATGGATCTGACCAGGATGATCAAGAAGCGATTATGCGGAACAATCGCATTGCGGTACTGACCCAACAGATTGAACAGTACAGCGAACGCCCACGCAAACACTTCGACGCCCCGTCAACACGCCAAACTACGTACGCGCCTTACATCGATCAATGGCGGCGTCGCGTTGAACAAATTGGTACACAGCACTATCCAAAGGGTGTAGGTGACAAGGTCTACGGTACGGTGCAAGCCACGATCACGATTCGTGCAGATGGATCAATCGCGAATCTTGAGATCAACCGACCATCTGACAAGGCGTTGCTCAATCAAGCCGTACGTCGGATTGCCCAGCTCGCAGCGCCCTTTGCGACATTCCCTCAAGATATGGCAGGTCAAATCGATGAGCTCGTCTTGACGCGTACCTGGCACTTTGTAAACGGATCGGTCACTACGAAATGACAAGTTCTCTCGCCCCCGCTCTATGCGCCGTCGTTGGCAACCCCATCGAACATAGTCGCTCACCCGCCATTCATCAACAATTCGCCGAGCAAACCGGAATTGCGCTGCGCTATGACCGGATCCTGTCACCACTTGATGGATTTGCGCGCACAGTACGTGAGTTTTTTGACGCTGGCGGCCGCGGGCTGAATGTCACGGTACCTTTTAAACTAGAAGCCTGGGAGCTGGCCCGAACGCACTTGAGCCAACGGGCAACCTTAGCGCAAGCCGTCAACACCCTTTGGACCGATCGGGGCGCACTGCATGGTTGCAATACAGATGGGGTCGGACTTGTGCAAGACTTACAACGACTCGCTGCGCTGAATACTGACACACGTATCCTGTTAATTGGCGCAGGTGGCGCCGCGCGCGGTGTTCTTGGCCCTCTTTTGGATGCAGGATGCGCCAGACTTCACGTGATAAACAGAACGGCCTTGCGCGCACATGACCTCATCGCGCAGCATCAAAAAGTATCCCCAGTTGCGCCGCACAAACTCACTGCAGGTGGTCTAGAAGACGTGGGAAGCCCTGGCACCTGGGATCTCGTGATCAACTCAAGCTCCAGTAGTCTTAGTGGCGAGACCCCAGCGGTTGCATCGAATCTATATGCAAAGCACGCCTGGGCCTATGACATGATGTATGCGCAAAACGCTACTCCCTTCATGCTACAAGCGCAGCGCGACGGCGCGGCACAGACAAGCGACGGACTAGGCATGCTGGTTGGGCAAGCGGCCGAAAGCTTTTACATCTGGCATGGTGTACGGCCAGACATCGCACCCGTACTGGCAAGTTTGCGTGCCGCCCTGCGCAGCGCCCACTAGGCATTACACTAAAGCCTATGCAAACTGCACGCCGCTATCTCGCCCGCGAAATCTACCGCTCTACTTCGGTAGTTTTAATTGCTTTACTTGGGCTGTTCACATTCTTTACGCTGGTCGATGAACTTGACTCGGTGAGCGCACGTTTTCCGTTGTCAGCACTGTTTTATTTACAAGGGCTGTCCCTGCCCACCCGACTCTACGATTTGCTACCGATTGGTTTACTGATTGGGGCCATTCTGGCGCTGTCAGGCTTGGCACAGCGCAACGAACTCGTGATTTTGCGGGTGTCCGGTGTTAGTGGCATGGGACTATTGCGCATGCTCTGGACAGTATCAATTCCAATCATCCTGGGCGCGCTTGTTCTCTCTGAGTTTTTAACGCCGCTCGCTGAAATCAAAAGCAGCGAGGTCAACCTGCTCATGCGCGGCCGCGTCGAAGGTGGGCGTTTGGCGAGCGGCTATTGGTTTAAAGAGCCCACTCCAAATGGTGGGACGCGCGTCATCAACGTCGGGAAATTACTCGCGTCCGGCAATGTTGAAAACCTGTCGATCTATGAGTTCCCAGATGGACTCACACTATCTGTCATGACTCAGGCCAAGTCAGGAAAATTCCTAAAAGGCAAACTTGAAATGCAGGACGTCGTCGAAACCCGCATCGACGCAAACATCAAAAGTGTCCTGGCTGATGCCAAAGTCACAGGGCAGCCTGCGGCAACCGTCAAGCAGTTACCGCAACAAAGTATTGACACGACCTTAAGCAGCGAACGCCTCGTGGCGCGCATTCTGACGCCAGAGCGGATGTCCCTGGTCGCCTTACACGATTACATCGACTATTTGGATCGCAACCAATTGCAGGCAGATCGACAAATCGTAGCTGTCTGGAGAAAGATGGCCTACCCCTTTACCTTACTTGTAATGCTCACGATTGCCGCGCCCATTAGCTTTATGCAGACACGTCGGGGCGGCGTGGGTGCGAAGGTGTTTTTAGGCATCTTGCTTGGCACTGGTTTTTTTATGATCAACCAACTCGCGCTGAACGTCAGTTTGCTGTTTAACTGGCCACCCGTGGTCACGGCACTTCTGCCCAACGTAGGTGCCATGATTCTTGCACTGACAGCCGTGTTCTTGATGGAAAACAGAAACGCCATTGCTCAAGGTAGCGGCGGATTTTTCTTCTGGAAGAAGTCGCCCATATGAGCGTTGGTAGTATCTGGATGATTGGCGATGTGCAAGGCTGCTGTGACAGCCTCAATCATTTGCTTGAGCAACCCAAGATTGCAGATGACCCTCAGGCGCGTTTCTGGTTCGCCGGTGATTTGGTGAATCGTGGGCCGCGCTCGCTCGCGACGCTCAGACGCATTATGGCGATGGGTGATCGTGCCCTGGCTGTGCTGGGTAACCATGATTTGCATTTGCTTGCCATGGCTGCAGGCGCAAGGCGCCCAGGCAAACGCGACACACTGACCGAAGTGCTTGAAGCCCACGATGCACCGCAAATTCTTGACTGGCTGCGGCACTGCCCACTCGCGCACTTTGAATATGGCCACCTACTTGTGCATGCCGGAGTGCTTCCACAATGGTCTGCAGAAAAAACCATTGCGCTCGCCGATGAGGTACATGCGCAGCTACGTAGCGACCAATGGCAGCAATCTCTATTGACGATGTATGGCAATGAGCCTGATTACTGGGATGAGGCATTGCGCGGCCCTGAGCGGATGCGTGCAATTATCAATGCCCTGACGCGCATCCGACTTTGCAATAAAGAGGGTCGCATGATGCTCTCTGTAAAAACCGGACCCGAAGTGATCCAGCCGGGACTCACACCTTGGTTCAATATGCCCAAGCGTGCCACGCGTGATGTCACGGTTGTTTTTGGACATTGGTCAACCTTGGGTCTTACACTCAAGCCGGACCTTATCTCGCTGGACACAGGTTGTGTATGGGGCGGTCACCTTACCGCCGTGCGATTACAAGATCAGTTTGTTGTGCAGATCGCCTGCGATCAGAGCGTTGATCCTCTAGCTGATTAAGAGCCAAACCAATCGATCAGTATTGGATCGACATGTCTTGCGTCCTCATAGTTCACCCAGTGTCCGACATCAGGCAGAATCACGCCTTGGCGATTAGCATGCCCCTCGATCATATGGGTCATCAAATAATCGGGCGTACAGGTGATGTCGTGCTCGCCCCAAACGATCAAGGTTGGTCCGGCATAGGCGTCAAGAGCTGGGCCAAGTAAGCCGCGACCCGAAATTCCCCGGCTACGGAAGCGCGTATTAATGCAAGAGTAGGTGTGGATTCCAATCGCAAATTGATCCACTTGCTCATCGGCATAGATCATGTGAGCCCAGAGGTTAAAGCGCATGGCCTCGAGCAACTCTTCGTCGCTTAAGGCGCGCTTCCAATTCACGAGTTTGCCACGCTCACGCCGAGGGCCACCATGCCCACCTGGACCAAGTAATGCCAATCGCTTAACCGCCAAGCCTTCGGCAGCCACGTTGGCAGAAACGAGTCCACCAAAAGAAAACCCGGCGAGATTAAAGGGGGTTGTAGGACCCAGAAGCGTTCGTATCGAAGCTGCGGTGACCTGAACCATGGTCTCAAAATCGTCAAACTCAGGCGCACTTGAGTCTCCGTATCCCGCAAGATCGGCAATATAGAGCGTGAATTTTTTCGACAGCGCGTCAATGTTGCGCGCCCAATGCAGCCAGCTACCGTGACCACCATGAATGAGCAACAAGGGCTCACCTTGGCCAAACTGCCGCCACATGACCTGCTGCCCGTTCACATCGATTAAATGGCGCTGGCACTTTGTTTCGTATTCAGCCATCCAATCGAGGGTGAGCTGATTGACCGGAGTTGTCATCGCAGGAAATCCTCAAACTTTGCAATGCTATTTTCAGTTTGTGCATAGTATCTCAAGGACAACTGCTCAACACCGGCGAAATTGTGTAAATTGAGGGTTGCAACTAACTTCCCTTTAACAAAGGTCAGTCATGATTATCGATTGTCACGGTCACTTCACGACCGCTCCCGCACAAGTGGCAAAGTTCCGCGCAGATCAAATTGCCGAATTTCAACGCACAGGGAAAGCGCCTACCATGGCACCCCCAGCAGTATCGGATGATGAGATTCGTGCAGGCATCGATAAGAACCAGTTACGCATCATGCGGGAACGCGGCATCGACATGACAATTTTTTCGCCCAAAGCAGTCGCAATGGATCACCATATGGGCGATGAAGACACCAATGTGGTTTGGGCGCGTTTCAATAACGAACTAATCCACAGGGTGTGCAAGCTCTATCCCGACCATTTTGTTGGCGTGTGCCAACTGCCACAGGCCAGCGGCGTTGCACCCGGTGCTCGGGCTATTGCCGAACTAGAGCGCTGCGTCAATGACTTCGGCTTTATTGGGGCCAACCTGAATCCCGATCCCACAGGCGGACGCTGGAGCGATCCACCACTGTGGGACAAAAAGTGGTGGTATCCGCTCTACGAGAAGATGGTCGAGCTTGATGTGCCAGCCATGATTCACGTAAGTGGCTCCTGCAACCCACACTTCAATGCAGTCGCGACACACTACATCAACGGCGATACGACTGCGTTTGTGCAGTTCATGACCTCGGATATTTTTAAAGATTTTCCGACACTCAAGTTCATCATCCCGCATGGCGGCGGCGCGGCCCCCTACCACTGGGGACGATACCGGGGCATGGCGCAAGACATGGGCTTGCCACCACTTGAAGAAAAAGTATTGAACAACGTATTTTTTGACACCTGCGTCTATCACCAGCCAGGCATCGATCTATTGTTGCGGGTTTTGCCGACCAAGAATATTTTGTTCGCGTCAGAGACGGTGGGTGCCGTACAAGGCATTGACCCCTTAACCAACTGCTACTACGACGATACGAAGCGTTACATTGACGCGTCACCATCGGCCGATCTGCAGCAAAAGCAACAAATGTTTGCGCACAATGCGCTAGGCGTGTATCCCCGTCTGCGCGCTCACCCACGCTGCCAAAGCTGTTAGTTGCGACGTGCCAGCACCGCTTGAATCGCGTGGCGAGCAGCGTGTCCTAACTCGGCGCGCGGCGGGGGCTCGCTGCCGTCTGGCACCCAGACCGGCGCCAAGAACTCGACCTCAACCGTGATACCGGTCGCACCCAACACTTGCCACAAGTTGTGTGCGAGGGTTTGTTCCCCGACAAAGGCAGCGAAATCGCTGCGCTTGGCGTTGTGAAAAAAAACCAATGCAACGGGCTGTATCGGAGTATGGGCTTTACGCGCCGGCTCAAATAAATTGGCATAAAACGGCAGCAAGTCATAGCCTTGGGAGGTTGTCCCTTCGGGAAACAGACCTACAGCCTGTGCCGCTGTAAAACGTTCTTGCATAGCCAAGCCGACCTTGTGCACGGCATGACGTGAAGCGCGTTCGATAAAGATCGTATCTGCACCTGCGACCAGCCATCCCAACACAGGCCAACGACGAATTTCACTCTTGGCAACAAACACTGTCGGACGCACAGCATTCAACAAAAAAATGTCTAACCAAGACACATGATTCGAGACAAACAGAACGGGGCCATCCGTCAACGGGGATCCGCTATGTGTCGTTTGAATTCCACACAACACGAGCAACACGCGAGACCAATGTCGCTTGCTCCATCCGCGCCCTTTTCCGCCAATAAATGGGTACAGCAAGGTAATTGCGCACAACCCAAGGACAACCCAAACGGTAAGAGCGCTCAGTCTGCAAATAAACCGCAGCAGACTCAACCAGCGAGCTCCCAGGCGACTTGCCCCCGCACGATTGTTGTTTGTACTCGTCCAGGCAAATCGATGCCCAAGAAAGGCGTGTGCTTACTTTGACTTAACAACGACTGACGACTGACTTGCCAATAGGCGTTCGGGTCTACGATACACAAGTCGGCTGGTGCACCGACTGCGAGCTGGCCCGCCTGAGCGACGACTGGCGAGGATGCTGCCAGTACGCGACCCGGGCCGCTGGTCACGCGCGCTAACGCATCGACAAGAGGTACCTTCGCATCTTGCGCCCACTTCAGGGTTAAGGACAGAAGAAGCTCAAGTCCCGTTGAACCAGGCTCTGCCTCAGCAAATGGCAGCATCTTGCCTTCATCATCAACTGGGGTGTGATCGGAACAGACAACGTCGATCGTACCGTCTGCCAGTCCTGCACGAATCGCGTCGCGATCACGCTGCCCACGCAACGGAGGATCGAGTCGGAAATTACTGTCGTAATAACCAATGTCCACATCCGTCAGATGGACGTGATTGGCTGATACATCGCAAGTGACATCCAAGCCTTCTCGTTTGGCTGCACGGACCAGCTCGATTCCGGCCGCTGAAGACAAGCGGCAAATATGCAGTCGAACACCCGTCGTACGCTGAAGATCGAATAAGGTGTTGAGTGCAATCGTTTCTGCTTGCTGTGGAATACCTGGCAACCCGAGACGTGAGGCGTAGGCGCCGCTCGCAGCGACCCCACCTTTAGATAGCCAGGGATCTTGCGCACGCAGCCACAACATAAAATCAAATGTACGCGCATACTGCATTGCACGCAGCAATATCGTTGTATCAAGCACAGGGGTATCGGCTTGAGAAAACGCGATACATCCTGCATCGGTAAGCTCGGCCATCTCTGTGAGCGTTTCACCTTTCAGACCTAC
>JBEDEU010000011.1:0-18624 GCA_041175585.1 Pseudomonadota bacterium
ATTCTTGCGCCGGTGGTGCGAACACGCAAGGGCAGCTTTGATGATGAATGCGCAAGCCTGCAGGCGCAGGGTTTTGTGCGGGTGCGGGTCAACGGCGAAATGGTCGACCTCGACAGCATGCCGGAGCTCAATAAAAACGAAAAACACGATATTGACGTGGTGATTGATCGTTTGCGCATCAAACCAGAGAGCAAGCAGCGCCTTGCCGAAAGTTTTGAGACGGCGCTCACGCTTGCGCAAGGGCGTGTCATTGCGCTGGACATGGACACAAACGAAGAGCACTTATTCTCAAGCCGTTATGCGTGCCCCGTGTGTAGCCACAGTCTGCCGGAGCTCGAACCAAGACTATTCAGCTTTAACAACCCGGTGGGTGCATGTCCGAGCTGTGATGGTTTGGGCCATATGGGCTTTTTTGATCCGAAGCGTGTGGTTGCGTTCCCAGAACTCAGTCTTGGCTCGGGCGCCATTCGCGGCTGGGACAAGCGCAATGCGTTTACGTTTTCGATGTTGTCGAGCCTGGCAACGCATTACGAATTTGATATTGAGCTTGCCTGGGAAAACTTACCTGAAGACCTGCAAAAAATTATCTTGCACGGTTCCGGTGATGTCGAAATCCCGTTTTTCTATCTGAATGAAAAAGGCCGCAGCACCGTTAAGCGTCATGCGTTTGAGGGTGTGATCCCCAACCTGGAGCGGCGTTGGAAAGAAACCGATTCGTCTGCAGTACGTGAAGAACTCGGCAAGTATCGTGCGGTACAAACCTGCCCGGCTTGCCACGGCTCTAGGCTACGCCCTGAAGCGCGTCATGTGCGGATTGGCGACGAACATATTGCAGCACCTGCAGCACTTGGTGACAGCTCAACCGCGCGTGCGTGGCAAGAGCGCGGCTTGGCGATCTATGAGGTCGAAGCACAACCGCTCTCGCAGTGCTTGCAATGGTTTCAACAATTACAGCTCACGGGCGCACGTCAGGAAATCGCACAGCGTATCGTGCGTGAGATCGAAGCGCGCCTGAGTTTTCTGAATAACGTGGGTCTGAATTACCTATCGCTGGACCGCAGCGCCGACACCATTTCTGGCGGCGAAGCCCAGCGCATCCGCTTGGCAAGCCAGATCGGATCAGGCCTGACCGGTGTGATGTATGTATTGGACGAACCTTCAATCGGCTTGCATCAACGCGATAACGATCGGCTGATTGCGACGCTGCATCACTTGCGCGATCTGGGTAACAGTGTGATCGTTGTCGAACACGATGAAGACATGATCCGTCAGGCAGACTGGGTCGTCGACATGGGTCCAGGCGCAGGCGAACACGGTGGCCAAATCGTGGCCGAAGGCACGCCACAACAAATTGAAGAGAATCCTGCGTCACTCACTGGTCAATACATGAGTGGGGCGCAAGAGATTGCCATTCCGTCGCGTCGCCCGATGGACGAGGAGCAAGCCTGGCTGTCGCTCACCGGCTGCCGCGGCAACAACCTTAAGTCTGTTGAGCTGCGTATCCCAGCCGGTAAGTTTGTCTGTGTGTCGGGCGTATCAGGTTCGGGCAAGTCGACGCTGATTAACGACACGCTCGCGGTTGTGATGTCTCGCGCGTTACATCACGCACAAAGCGAGCCCGCACCGTACGACGGACTGACTGGGCTTGAACATTTCGATAAGGTCATTAGTGTTGACCAAAGCCCGATCGGACGCACGCCACGCAGTAACCCAGCAACCTATACAGGACTCTTCACACCGATTCGCGAACTGTTCGCGGGTGTGCCTGAGTCGCGCTCACGTGGCTACGATCCGGGCCGCTTTAGCTTTAACGTCAAAGGTGGCCGCTGCGAAGCATGCCAGGGCGACGGGGTTGTGAAAGTAGAAATGCATTTTCTACCCGACATGTATGTGCCATGTGATGTCTGTATGGGCAAGCGCTACAACCGCGAGACGCTCGAGATTCGCTATCGCGGTCGTAACATCCATGAGGTCCTGGACCTCACGGTTGAGCAGGCCCTTGCGTATTTCGAGGCGGTTCCTGCTATCGCGCGCAAGCTACAAACCTTAATGGACGTTGGTCTATCTTATTTGCGTCTGGGTCAGAGTGCGACGACGCTGTCGGGCGGCGAAGCGCAACGCGTAAAGTTATCGTTGGAGCTCTCACGACGCAGCACCGGTCGCACACTTTATATTCTGGATGAGCCCACGACGGGTCTGCACTTCCATGACATTGCGTTGTTACTTGGCGTGTTGAATCAACTTGTCGATGCCGGCAACACGATTGTTGTGATCGAGCACAACCTGGATGTCATCAAGACAGCAGACTGGGTGATCGATATGGGGCCAGAGGGTGGCGATGGCGGCGGCAGGATCGTGGCGCAAGGTACGCCCGAACATATTGCCGCCTCAAGCGAAAGTCATACGGGCCATTACCTCGGACGTGTCCTGGCCCGTCAGACTGGATCAAGGCAAACCGATCAGGCGTAATTGCACCGCAGACATGCTTGCGCACTGACCGGACTCGCGCAGCGGCAAGACGGAATCGCACGCCTGGCCTTCGGCAAAGGCACCCGCATCAAAGGGGCGGCCAATGTCGACCTCACGTCCTGGGGGGCGCGTGCCATCCCAGCGACCCCAGGAAATCTTGACGCGTGTGGACTGTCGGCATCCACCTTGCGTTTGTCCATCGCACGCGTTGAGCAACGCAGTGAGTGCAGCACCAGCCGAAGGGTGGCCACACACGGCCGCTTGCGCCTGCATCACACCACCGCCTTGCACGGTACCTTGCTCTGACACGACAGACGCCAACCAGCCTGGCGCGCAGGTGCTCTCGACCGTCACTTTAGGTGGAGTGCGGCTGCTGGTGCGCTGAAAATATGCAGTGACCTGGCTGCTTGGCTCCTGTCCTGCGCGTGTATCTGCAAAGGCCAAGATACATTGATCACCGGACGCTGCAGGCTGACACACCTGAACCAGCACCAACTGATTTGAGTTGTCGCTGCCACGCGAACCAGACACAAGAACTGCTGCACCTGTACCCGGTGTCGCTGCACCGGCAGATTGTGGCGGCGCCTGTGTCGCCGAGTTTGCAGCGTCAAGAGAAACGGGCGCGATTTCGGTTGAACGCTGAGGAGCGATAGGCGTGGCGACCGGTGCCCCGGCTGCATTGGGCGCCGCATTATTGATCGGAGCGGGTGGCTGAGACGAGCAAGCCGCCAGGACGCCAAGCGTGGCGCACATTGCGGCCAAAAGAATGGGTTGCGTAAAGCGCATCATGAAAACTCCTTGGTTAATCAAACTGATCGCCCATGCGAAACAAGCGGTGATGTTCGCGAATCGCATAACGATCGGTCATTCCTGCAATGTAATCGGCAATCGCACGCGCCTGACGGACATCATCATCGTGTCGATAGTCGGGCGGCAACAATCTAGGCTCATGCACAAAAGCACTATACAGCTCGCGCACAATTCGGCGGGCTTTATTCGTCATGCGCATGACTTTGTAATGACGATATAGATTCTCAAACAAAAAGGTCTTCAGCGCATCGGCTTCTTCGCGCACCGCACTTGAAAACGCGACAAGTGCGCCACTGCGGCGCGCGGCGTCCGCATCAGCAGGGGCGGCGCTAGCCAGCCTAGCAGCGGTTGTGTGCGTGACATCGGTGATCAATGTATTGATCATGCTGCGAATGGTTTCCGCAATCACCCGCCGCTGTGCGAGCCCAGGCCACTTTTTTTCTACCTGCGCATAGTGGCGAGCAAAGATCGGCACCCCTTGTAGCTGTTCGACCGTCAACAAACCTGAGCGCAAGCCGTCATCGATATCGTGATTGTTATAGGCGATTTCGTCCGCTAAATTAGCAATCTGGGCCTCAAGCGAAGGCTGTGTGCGATCAATGAAGCGTTGCCCTACGTCACCCAGACGCTTAGCATGCGTAAGTGAGCAGTGCTTAAGCACGCCTTCACGCGTCTCGAAACAAAGGTTCAAGCCATTAAACGCTGCGTATCGCTCTTCGAGCTCATCCACGACGCGCAGGCTCTGCAGATTATGTTCAAACCCACCGGCGTCTGGTGCGAACTCGCGCATGCATGCGTTGAGCTCATCCTGCCCGGCGTGTCCAAAGGGGGTATGACCCAGATCATGGGCCAGCGCGATGGCTTCTGTGAGGTCTTCGTTGAGGCGGAGGCTGCGTGCCAACACACGCGCAATCTGCGCGACCTCAAGGGAGTGTGTCAGGCGTGTACGAAACAGATCGCCTTCGTGATTAATAAAGACCTGCGTTTTGTATTCGAGCCGACGAAACGCACCTGCGTGAATAATACGATCGCGATCACGCTGGAATTCGCTGCGATTCGCGGGAGCAGGCTCTGGGTGACGCCGCCCGCGACTCGACTCTGGACGGCAGGCGTACACAGCAAGTTCTGGTATCGACTGCGACATCGCTACTCCAGGTGAAGGCTTAATCTGTGTTGCGCAAAATCACACGCGCTACGGTTTCTGCTGGCGCACCACGGCGAATGGTTTCGCCAATGCGAGGCATCATGATGAAACTGATTTCACCGGCTTCAGCCTTCTTGTCGCCACGCATCAAGCGCATCCACTCGTCGACGCCACCCAGACGTGGGCCACGGGTAGGACAACCAATCGCAGCGACAAGCGCGCGCACGCGCTCAACGTCAGCAGCAGGGAAACCAAACATTTCAGCAGACAGGTCAGCCGCCATCACGAGCCCACAGCCAACCGCTTCGCCGTGCAGCCACTGGCCGTAGCCCATGCCTGCCTCGATGGCGTGACCGAAGGTGTGACCAAGATTCAAAATCGCACGCAAGCCGGTCTCGCGCTCATCTTTTGACACGACCCAGGCTTTGTATTCACACGAGCGACGAATCGCCTCAGCCAACAAAACAGGATCACGCGCGCGCAGACCTGCTACATTTTTTTCACACCAGGCAAAAAATTCTGCATCCAGGATGAGGCCGTACTTGATGACTTCAGCCAGGCCCGCTGACATTTCACGATCTGGCAAGGTGTTGAGTACATCGGTGTCGATCTCGACGGCGATCGGCTGATAAAACGCACCGATCATATTTTTGCCAAGCGGATGGTTGACCGCAGTCTTGCCACCCACCGAGGAATCTACCTGCGACAATAAGGTCGTTGGCACCTGAACAAAGCGCACACCGCGCATGTAGACCGCTGCAGCAAAGCCAGCCATATCACCAATGACACCGCCGCCCAAGGCGACGATGACCGTGCGGCGATCAAGCTGCGCGCCCAGCATGGCATCAAAAATCAGATTGAGTGTTTCCCAGCTTTTGTGGGCCTCGCCATCGGGCAACACAATCGGTACGATGCGTTTACCCGTCGCGGCCAAAACCTTCGTCACCCGCTCACCCATCAAGCCCTGAATCACAGGGTTGGTGACGAGCGCGATGGTGGTGGCGTCAGCTGGGATCGATTGCGCCAAGGCATCGAGTCGCCCGCTCGCAATATGGATCGGGTACTGTCCGCCCGGAGTGGCGACGGTTACGGTGTGCATGGTTTGTTCTCAGCAGAGGGGGTCTCAGTATGATGACTCGCCGCAAAATCGGCCCGCATGTTCTCTGAGGAATTGGCAGGCCGGCTTTGCGCGGAGCGGTCAATGGGTTTGTCGAGCTGTTTGAGTCGGTCAACAATCTGAAGCACCAGCTGCCCGACCGACATCGTGCCAGTATCGACAGTTAGATCAGCGACCTCCTGGTACAGGGGCTCGCGTGCTTCGAGCAAAGACCGCAAGGTTCCCTTGGGGTCGGGGGTCGCGAGCAAGGGGCGGTTACGGTCCCGGCTGGTGCGCCGAAAGAGTTCGTCCACACCGGCACGCAAGTAGACGACCAAGCCACGGGTGCGCAGGGCACTGCGGTTTTCAGCAGCAATGACTGCGCCACCCCCGGTCGCCAGGACGATATCAGGTCTGACCGTACAGTCGTCCAGCACCTGACACTCACGTTTACGGAACCCTTTTTCACCTTCGATCTCAAAGATCACAGGGATACGGACACCACAACGGGCTTCTAACTCATGATCCAGATCGAGAAAATCACGACGCAGGGCTCGGGCAAGTGCTTTGCCGATCGTCGTTTTACCCGCCCCCATCATTCCAACCAGGAAGATCGGCGTGTCGTGGCCCAAGGTACGGGCGGGCAGTTCTGGCACCACGCTGTCAGCAGACGCGTGGGGCTCACCGTTTTGGGTCGACTCTGGAAGGGGTTCGTGACTCATAGCAACATTATCCCATTGACCGTCCCGAGACACCAATAGGTTGGGGCAAACCCCCGCAAAACCTTTAAAATGGCAAGCAATGAGCAAATCCAATCCCCCCCGCGATGACGACGACCTACCAGACGAGAAGCCTAAAGGCTCGTTTCTGGTCCGGTTCCTTCTGAAACTATCGATTTTGTCGGCTGGTCTGGCATTGTGCGGTGCCCTGCTGTTTGGAATGGCAATGGCACTGGCTTGGCCCAACCTGCCTGACTTGAACGCGATGACGGACTATCGTCCGCGCGTCCCGCTGCGTATCTTCACCTCTGACAAAGTCATGATCGGTGAGTTCGGCGAAGAGCGTCGCAACGTACTGCGCTTTAACGAGATTCCCGACATCATGAAATCGGCTGTGTTGTCAGCCGAAGATGACCGGTTTTATCAGCACGGCGGGATTGACTGGACTGGTGTCGTACGCGCGGGCCTAACCAACCTGATCTCGATGCAGAAATCGCAAGGCGCCAGCACCATCACGATGCAGGTCGCACGTAACTTCTATCTATCGTCAGAAAAAACCTACTCACGTAAGTTTTACGAGCTGCTGTTGACCTTCAAGATCGAAGCCAGTCTGTCGAAAGACCAGATCCTTGAGCTCTACCTGAACCAGATTTATCTTGGACACCGCGCCTACGGCTTTGCGGCAGCTTCGCGCACCTACCTGGGCAAATCGCTGTCGGACATCACGCCTGCTGATGCAGCGTTATTGGCTGGGATTCCTAAAGCACCGTCGCGCTTTAACCCGATCGCAAACAAGCCACGCGCTGTGCAGCGCCAGCGCTATGTATTGGGCCGTATGCATTCTCTAGGCTATCTGACTGAAGCAGAATACAAAGCGGCACTCGCGCAACCGGTCATCATCAAGTCTGCCGAGGGCACTCCTGCTGGGGGTTACGCGGTGCATGGTGAATACGCCGCTGAACTCGCACGTCAGTTGATGATTAGTGTGTACCCAGACAACGTGTATTCACGCGGACTCAACGTCTACACAACGATTCACTCAAAGGACCAAGAGTGGGCCTACCAGTCGTTGCGTGAAGGTGTACTCGATTACACGCGCCGTGCGCCTTACCCGGGCCCCGAGGCACAACTGACGTTGCCCGCAGGTCTGGAAAAAGATCCTGCAAAGTTTGACGAGTTTTTAGATGGTGTGTTTGACAAGCATCAGGACCGCACCGAGATGTTGGTTGGTGTCGTGCTGTCGGTTGCACCCAATGAAATCAAGGTAGCGCGCAGTGCAAGTGAAGTCATCACGGTGAACGACAAGCGCGCGCTTGGTGTCATTGCACGTGCGTTAAACCCCAAAGCACCCGCAAATTTAAAAATTCAGCGTGGCTCAGTCGTGTACATACACAAAGCACCTGAGTACTGGGAAATCCTCAACCTGCCAACCGTACAAGCAGCGTTTGTCTCGATGACACCGCAAGACGGTGCGCTGCGCGCGATGGTCGGAGGCTTTGACTTCTACCATGGCAACTTCAACCGCGTGACCCAGGCCTGGCGTCAACCCGGCTCTGCGTTCAAACCGTTCATTTATGCAGCATCTCTTGAGCGCGGCTTGACTCCCGGGACCTTGATTTCAGATCAGCCATTTGAATTGACCGCAGCACAAACAGGATCCGGCAAGGCATGGACGCCCAAGAACTACGGTGACCAATATGACCAGATGCTGACCATGCGTGAAGCCATCGCACGATCCAAGAACATGGTGTCAATCCGTATCCTGCAATCGATCGGGCCGCAATACGCACAAGAGTACGTCTCGCGCTTTGGCTTTGACAAGTCACGCCACGCGCCGGTATTACCGATGGCCTTGGGCTCAGGCTCGGTCACGCCAATGCAGTTGGCTGCCGGGTTTTCGGTCTTCGCCAACGGCGGCTACCGTGTGACCCCTTTCCTGATTGATCATGTCACGGATGCAAACGGGCAGACTTTGATGCGTGCCAAGCCTGTGATTGCGGGGGATTCGGCCGCCCGCGCCATCGATGCCCGTACGGCTTACGTCATGGACGATATGCTACGCGGAGTGGCAACCTCCGGCACGGCGGCGCGCTCGCGTCAGGTGCTCAAGCGCGGCGATCTGGCAGGCAAAACAGGCACGACCAATGATTCGGTTGACGCTTGGTTTGCGGGTTATACGCCCCAGCTAGTTGGTGTGGCATGGCTCGGCTACGACCAACCAAAATCCCTGGGTTCGCGTGAAACGGGTGGCGGAGCCTCTCTGCCCATCTGGATGGGCTATATGCAAAATGCGCTCAAGGCCTTCCCAGAACAAAAGCGGGGTCCACTACCGGATGGTTTGATTTCCGAAGGAGGAAATCTGTATTTCAAAGAATTCCCGCCAGCAGATGCGGTCAAACGCCTGGGAGACCCAAACCAGGACACGCTAGGCGACTTTTTGAATAATATGGGTGGCAATCAGGGCGGCTCGGGTCGGCGTCCCGACCCGGGTGGCTAACCCATCGGGGCTTACAGCTCAACGGTGAGCGTCTTACCGGTTGCCTCGGAACAAATATTCGACAACGTCTGATGCAGGTCTGTGCCACCCCGGGTGTCTTTCCAGTGGCTGCCATCAAAGCGGTAGTGAAAACCACCGCTACGGGCGGCAAGCCACATTTCATGGAGGGGCGCCTGGCTGTTGATCACGATTTGGTGGCCGTTTTCAAAAATCAGGTTCAAAACGTTGCCGTTTCGCTTCGTTTCCACATCTAGATCAAGCTTTTCGAACCAGTGGTCCGCTTGGGCTTCTATTGCATCTAGAATGGCAGTTGCGCGTGTATGAAATTCTGTATCGTTCATAATCCTTGTCCTCACATTTGAGGGAGCCAGCAGTGATCCGCAAAACCGACAGACCGCGACATGCCCGCATTGTAGCGATGCTTACCCTCTCAGCTTGGGTGGCAGGTTGCGGTTTTAAAGGTCCGCTTTATATGCCGGCCAAGCCTGCGGAGGTTCGCCCCTATGTCAGCCAGGAGTCGATGTACGGTATGCCACCTGACGAAAACAATTCGGTCATCCCGTTCTTTGACGAGGATCTTATCCTGACGCCAGCTCCGGTGGTGATCGAATAACGCCCTGTCACTCTCTCAATTTCTGATGCCTGTATTGTGCTTCAGAACGTTCGTGAACCCTTCAATACCCATAGCCTCAACATGACTGCTCCCGCATCCAACGCCTCAGCCGCCGCTCTTGCTACCCCTGCTGGTTCGCCCTTTTTTAGTTATCGCAACGGCTCCTTACACGCCGAAGGGGTTTCGCTTTCAGAGCTGGGGCGCGCACTGGGTACACCTTTGTATGTCTACTCCAGAGCTGCCTTAGCAGCAGCCTGGGCATCCTATCAAGAAGCCATTGGCGCACATCACGTCTTGGTTTGCTATGGGATGAAGGCCAACTCAAACCTTGCGGTCCTGAAAGAGTTTGCGCGGCTTGGTAGTGGTTTTGACATTGTTTCGGGTGGCGAATTAGCACGAGTATTAGCCGCTGGCGCTGATCCCGCAAAAGTTGTGTTTTCTGGTGTCGGCAAGCAAGCGTGGGAGATGCGTGCGGCACTGGACGCTGGTGTGAAGTGCTTTAACGTGGAGTCTGTCCCCGAACTCAAGCGCTTATCGCAGGTGGCGTCCGAGATGGGCAAAACCGCGTCGGTGTCCTTGCGCGTGAACCCTGATGTGGATGCGCAAACGCATCCCTATATTTCAACTGGCCTGAAAGAAAACAAGTTTGGCATCGCGATTGAGGAAGCGCCTGCTGCGTATCAGCTGGCTGCTTCTCTTTCAGGAATCTCTGTAGTGGGTGTTGACTGCCACATTGGCTCGCAGATCACTGAGGTCGCACCCTATCTAGATGCGTTGGACAAACTGTTGAAGTTGATTGATCAGCTGACCAAGCTTGGCATCACACTCAAGCATCTAGACCTGGGTGGTGGACTCGGTATCCGTTACGACGATGAAACCCCTCTCGCGCCCAAAGTGCTACTCGACAAAGTCTTTGCGCAGTTAAAGGCGCGTGGCTATGACGGACTTGAACTCGTACTCGAGCCAGGGCGCTCACTTGTGGGTAACGCGGGTGTATTGCTCACGACCGTCCAATATCTGAAGCATACCGAAGCGCGTAATTTTGCGATTGTCGATGCGGCAATGAATGATTTGATGCGGCCTGCGCTCTACGAAGCATGGCATGGCGTTTTGCCAGTCGAGCCGCGCACCGATGCCAGCACGCTCTATGACGTAGTTGGACCCGTGTGCGAAAGCGCAGACTGGTTAGCACGTGCACGGCAACTCGCACTGCACGAAGGTGATGTGCTGGCGATTGAATCAGCTGGGGCATACGGCTTTGTGATGGCCGGGAGCTACAACAGCCGTCCGCGCGCAGCAGAGGTGATGGTCGATGGCGACAAATACTATGTTGTGCGCCAACGCGAGACCTTTGCTGATCTGATTCGCGGCGAGAGCTTCTTGCCTTAAACGTTGGGATTTTTAAGTCCTGCGGTTTAACGTGACCGCAGGTAAGAAAACAGCATAGGCAATGTAAGCGACAGGCCGGCCGCCACGACCAGTGCAATGCCGGCCAACGAAGACAGTGTCGGCATCTGGCCAAACAATAATTCGCCGTACAACACGGCAAGCACTAGCTGAAAATAGTTAAGCGGCGCAAGTGTGGATGCGGGTACGAATTTATACGCGTAAATCAACGCGTATTGACCGAGGCCACCACATAAACTCATCAGGACAATCCAGGCCCAGTCTGTCGGGGTGGGCCAAAGTGTTGGCCAAAAGAATAGAATCGTGACCGCGCCAATAAACCAGCACGTAGTGGCCGCGTAGACAAAGATTTGTTCGCTGTGCGCGCGATGGGCAAGCTTGCGTGTAAAGATTTGAACGAGTGCAAAGCTCGTCGCAGAAGTCAGTAAGAGGGCGGTTCCAATTAAAGAAATTTCGCCGCTACCTGGTCGCACAATGAATAGCATGCCAATCATGCCGGCACTCAGTGCAAGGTATTGTTTCAGCCCTACTTTTTCACCCAGGATCATGGGGGCAAAAATCAGTACGATAAGTGGCGAAACAAAGTAAATCGCAGTCGCCTCAGCAAGCGGCATGTACTGCAAACTCGGCATGAAGGCCGTGCCGGAAATGCCAAGCAAAGCACCGCGTAATATCAAAAGCTTGCGCTCTGGCAGCGCCACACGCAAGCTGTGTCCTTTGATCAGCAACGTGCTGAAAGCGAGCACCACAATGACGGTATAGCGTGACAGGTTAACGAGCGGTGGCGAGTAAACATGCACGAGGCTTTTAGCCAACGCATCGAGCGTGGCAAACATCGTGATTGAGAACAAAAAGAAGCCGCAACCTTTAAGCCACTGTAAAGGCTGAGGGGTCAGCAGAGGGGATGGCGCGGTCGGCGGCGTGGACATGTGCGCTTACTTAGAGGCGCGGTAAAGCGGCCATAAGGTCAGTGCGCACAACACACCAACCACGCCAAGCACGCCGTAACTGAGGCCATAACTACCCAAGGTCCCGGCCAGCAAGCCAAACATTGGCGGGCCGACCATGACACCAAGGAAGGTGATGCAGAGTGTTCCACCCGTGGCCAGGCTAGCTTGCCCACTTGGCGCCTGACGCGCAACTTCAGCCAGAAAAACACCGTTCCAACCGATTGCCGATGAGCCAAAAATCGCGAGAATCGGAAACAACAACCAAGGCGAAGACTCTGGACTTAACAACGCAGTCCCAACGCAACCAATTGTGAGCAGGCCCGCAATTACGATCAGCATCATGCTTGCGCCGAGCCAGCGATCTGCCACATAGCCCCACAACATCCGGCCCGCTACGCCACCGCCCTGTGCCACCGTCAGCGCACCGCCTGCTGCGATCAGACTCCAACCGAGGTCTTCATACAAGAAGGTCACGAGATAGCCCATCAGTGACATCTGGCTAATCGCAAACAAGAACGACATTGTCGACAAGCTGCGCAAATTAGGGTGTTGAAAAATGAGCTTGAGCGGCAAGACAACGCTTGTTGCAAGAGAGGGCTTGACGCTCGCATCACGATCATCATCAAGGCTATTGCGTAATGGCTGCACGGCCCATGCACAGAGTGCGCACGCGACGCTGGCGCAGAGGAAGGCCGCTTGCCAACCGATCAAACTATTGAGGCTAGGCACCAACGCACCGGCCATGATGCCACCGAGCGGCACGCCTGTTTGTTTAATGGAAAAAACGAACGAGAGTTTTTCTGGTGGTGTTGTTTTGATTAACAGGTGAGAGCTTGCTGGCGTAATGGGGCCGTAGCCTGCACCAATGAACAAGGCGCCAATCGCCATCGTCAGAGGGTGCGGATAGGCTGAGAGCAGTAAGCCCGTAGAAGCCAAACACAACCCGATCTGGCTCAGGCGGATCGCGCCCCAACGCTTAACGGCTGCACCACCCAAGAGTGTGGCCACCATTGCTGCAAAATAAACGAGCGCCACGTAGGCGCCCAGATATGTTGTTGCGATTCCCAAGTCTTCGGCGACTGCCGGTGCAACCACCGGCACGTTCATCAACGCCATTGCGACAAGAGCTTGTACGGTCAGTGTTGCAACTAATACTAGTGAAGGCTTAGGGGGTGTCACAACGCACCCTCGTTACAACGCACCATACGAATGCAGTCCAGAAAGAAACATATTGACGCCAAGGAAGGCAAAGCCTGTTACCAACAGACCCACCAACGCCCAGTATGCGGCCATCGTTCCGCGCAAGCCCTTAAGCATACGCAAATGCAACCACGCTGCATAGTTTAACCAGACGATCAGCGCCCAAGTTTCTTTAGGATCCCACTGCCAATAAGCGCCCCAGGCGTCTGCCGCCCACAGCGCACCGAGAATCGTTGCTACCGTGAAAAAAGCGAAACCAATCGCAATCGCCCGGTACATGATGTCATCGAGCACTTCGAAAGAAGGCAAGCGTTCGGCGATGGGTTTACGAAACAACAGGATCGTCCCGACGATCACCGCACCGATGCCAAAGTACAACATCCAGGTGGCTGACAATCCCTCGGTACGAAATATCATGGGCTCAGCCGCAAGCAAGACACCCAGGATAAAGAGGGGCATAAGCTTGAACCAGGAGCGTGTTTGGCCGTGCTGCTTAACCAGATAGGCAAAGCCAACCATCGCGGCCAAAGAGAACGTGCCATAGCCGATGAAGTTTGCTGGCACGTGGATTTTCATCCACCAGCTCTTGAGGGCTGGCACAAGCGGCTGGATCTGATAAGCGTCGCGGGTGAAGGAATACCAGAGCAAAAACACGACCGCTGACGTAATGATAAGCAACACAAAGCCGCCTAACGCACGCGTTGCGTAGCGTCCTTCGTAATACAAATAGAACAGCGCTGTCACTAGCGAAAACAATACGAAGACTTCGTACAAATTACTAACAGGAATGTGACCGATGTCTGGTCCCATCATGTGGCCTTCGCGCCACCGTACCAACATGCCTGTGGATCCTGCGAATACCGCACCCCAGGTCAACGCCGTACCTAGCCATGCCGCAGTGGGGCTGGCAAGACCTAGCCAATAACAAAAGGTCGCGACGACAAACAGCGCACACATCCACAAAATTGCAGACTGCGATGAAAACAGGTACTTCAGTAAGAAAGCCTGATCCGCACGCGTGATATCACCTTGATACAACCAGAGCGCGAGCCCGGCGGCAATGGCCATCGCGATCATCAACGTGCGCAACGGCTGCCATAGCCAACCCAACCAAGTTAGAAATGGCACGGTTAGGACGAGAATTACTTTTTCGTAGATGTCCATCGACTGGCTGTAGCGCATCAAGGCGAAACCCGCCCCCGCAGCTAGCAGTAGAAAAAACAAGACATCAAATATTGTTGGGCGACCGCGCTCAAGGCGCGATTGGCCTGGATCAGACAAGTCATCCCAATTGTCTGCAGCGCCGGCGACTGGTTGTGTCATGACAGTAATCTCAGTGAACAGCGGTTGGTGGTGTTTGTTGCGACGCATTCAAGCGACCAAGCGCGAGTTGTAGCTGCTCGAACTCACGATTGAAATCAAGTGTACGCTTTTGCGATGTCATGGCTGCCAATACACTTGTACCGCCTGCGTGTTCTGTCGGACGCAGCCATATCCAGATTCGACGATCGCGTACATAAAACATCGTAAAGACACCCAAGACCAACAACAAACAACCGATGTAAACAATCAGCTTGCCCGGTGTGCGACTAACCTGAAAAACACTGGCCTGGACATGGTCAAACGATTTCAGGGTAAACAACACAGGAGCAGGATAAAACGCCAGATCCGACAGCGCAGCAACAGCCAGGCGCGACCAGTTTTCTGCTTTCGTCAGTTCTTCGGGCGTATCACCAATTGGCGGCAAACCTGCGCGGGTGCGCGTCAAGCGGTAAAGCTCGGCAACCGAGGAAGACAACAAGCGCGCAACGATATCAGCCGCACGCTGCTGTTCGGCTTTCGGCACGTTGCGCTCAAGAAACTCGGAGATCGCACCTAAGCCACCTGTGGCAAAGGTATCGAGCGCACGTTCAGCAGAAGTCTGCAGCGCCTTTTGCTCAACCGCCGAGCCGCGATAGCTTTGTACAAGATTGGCGGCCGCTTGCTTGCGCATCTCGGGGTCGGCAAGCGCTGCGCGTAACAGCATGAACTCTTTAACAGAACCTTGATCGTCGGCTGGAATGCGCAAGTATCTAAACCCTGGACGACCAGGCTCTTGTACCCCGGCTAGAAACACCGACATGCCATCGAGCTCCACAGGCAACATATAGTTGTGAAACAAGGTGGTCTGACCACTTGCATCTGTTAGTCGATATTCAATACTCGGACCCACGTTGCGCAAGTTGGCATTTTTTTTGCCGGCTGCACTTCCTGTCACCGAGGCTACATGCTCAGCTAATGCTTTAGGTGCGGCAGGCTCACCTGCCGTGAGATCTTCTACGTTGATTGGGCGCAGCTTGGTAATGTCAGCTTTTACTTCTTTACCGGGGCCGGCAAACTTCACGTCGCTCGATTGCCCAACGCGTGCTTTAAGTTCAAGCTCAACGATCTTTTCGCCCGTCAGACTATGCCCGATCAGTTCAACTTCGCTACCGCCATCGTCAAAACTTGATTGATAAACCGTTACACCTTTGAAGTGCAGAGGCTCATTGACTTCAATCGTGGCATCAAAGCTTTTGCCGGTATCTGGATCGGTTACTTCTACCTCGCTCGCAAAGCGGCTAGGCATGCCCGTCGAGTAGTAATCAACGATGAATTTTTTGAGCTTGAGGCTAAAGGGGAGGGGCTGCACCAAGGCACCGTCATCCACGTTTACAACCGCCGAGTCACGGGCGCTGCCCTCTGGCACCAACACGTTTGCCCGATAGCTCGGATTGCGCAATGACAAGCGGCCTGGTGGGGGCACATCGGCAATCAGCATATTCTCGACAATCGGCGTTTTGCCAAACAACCAGATCTGCATACGTACCGGTAGCTCACTATCGAGCAAACCGCCCACACAAATAATGACGATGGCAGCATGCGCGAAGATGTAACCTAGGCGATTCCCGCTACCTTTTTTTGCCGCAATCAAAACACCATCACCTTCCGTGCGCAAGCGAAGGCCATACCCTTGTTTCTTTAACCAGGCCTGTACAGAGCCCGAGGCGCTAGAGACATCACGTGGGGTCTCTAATTCAACACGATGGTGAAATGCACGCAAGCTCGAGCTACGAATTTGCTCTCGGAAGGAGTTTGCTTCCTTTAGCATTTTGGGTGCGTTGCGCACCAGGCATAAGGTTGTTGAAGCAACCAAGAATGCCATCGTCAGCAAAAACCACCAGTTGTTATAGATGTGCCAGATAGAAAACTTATCGAGCACGTCAAACCAGAACGGACCAAACTGATCAATGTAAGCGTTGGCTGGTCGACCCTGCGGCACAACGGTACCGACCAAGCTGGCTAAACAAATATAGACCAGCAAGCTGATTGCAAACCGCATTGAGCTCAATAGCTCAATAAATTGTGCAATCGGTTTGGCAGCGGACTTGGTTGCAGGTGTTGTCACAGGTGTGATCGCGGGGTTATAGGATGTTTTAACGGGTGCTTTAAAAACAGCTGATGGCGTCGAAAAAAAAGGGGCGTCTAACGACTCCCCTTTTTTTTATTGTCGCGGTAAAAAGTCTAACGCAAACCCGCCGCGTAATCAGAAACAGCCTTAATGTCTGAATCAGACATACGATCTGCAATTTGGTTCATCATTGGGCTATTGCCACGATGGCCTGCGCGGAACAGTTTGAGCTGTTCTTCGATGTAGGTCGGGAACTGACCACCAAGGCGTGGGTACTGGCCTGGGATACCAGCACCGTTCGGTGAGTGGCAGCCTGCGCAAGCAGGTACGTTGCGATCTGGAATACCTGCACGCCAGATTTTTTGACCGCGCTCAACGAGCTTCTCGTTTGTGGCGGTTGCTGGCTCTGCCAGTTTTTGCAACGACAGGTAGTAAGAGACGTTGTGCATGTCTGCTTCGGACAATGGCGTGGCCATCGCCTGCATAACTGAAGGAGCACCGTCTGGACCCTTACGCAACGCAGCCTTGGCGCCCGCTTTGATGCGGAACTCTACCAACTGCTTGTATAGGTATTCGTGCGCCTGACCCGAAAGATTAGGGTTGGCAGGAATGGTGCTGTTGCCAGCTGCGCCATGACAGGAAGCACAAGCCACGATGCCGCGGGCGGCGTCGCCTTGATCATAGAGTTGGGCACCCTTAGCCGCGTCAGGCTTAGCCGGACCCGTTGCAGGGCCTGCCGCCATACTGGTTGACAGGGCGGACACCCCGAGTAGCAAGCCACTCGTAAGCATTAACCTGGACAGCAAACGCTTCATTAAAGACCTCGACGCTTTTTATATTCAACTACTTTCAAACCCTAGATTATACAATAGCGTTTGAGCATATTCTTTGTGGCCTTTCCGTGTCCATCCTCCATCGCGCTTCGTTTTTCACTTCAGCCGCCAGGTTGGACCAATTACCTCACCCAGGCGCCCCAGAAGTCTGCTTCGTCGGGCGGTCAAACGCCGGCAAGTCGACGGCTATTAACGTCCTTGCCAATCAAAAGCGCCTCGCGTTTTCGAGCAAGACGCCTGGTCGAACTCGTTTAATCAACATGTTTGCGTTGCCCGATCCGCTTGATCCGGAAGGTCAGCTCGGCTTTTTGGTCGACCTGCCCGGCTACGGCTACGCCTCGGTTGCCCATCGCGCCCGCGAGGAGTGGGCGGATATCCTGGGCGGCTACCTGCAAAGCCGGGAGTCTCTGGCCGGCATCGTCTTGTTGATCGATATCCGCCGCGGGGTCACCGAGCTTGATCGGCGCTTAGCCAACTGGATCGCGCCCACCAAACGGCCCGTGCTTGCCCTGCTCACCAAAGCGGACAAATTCCCTTATGGACAGCGCATCAAAGCTGTCTTTGCGGTAAAAAAGGAGCTTGCCGACATTGGCGCGCTCAACGCTATTCCGTTCTCGGCTACTGCCAGAATTGGTCTTGAAGAAGCAACTCTACAAATCGAAAACTGGATCTCTCCTAAGGTCGTCCCATGACAACTCCACACCTCGTACTGGCGGATTTTCCCGCCAATCGTCCCCGCCGCCTGCGCCGTGATGACTTCTCCCGCAGACTAGTGCGCGAGCACTCACTATCAGTAAATGATCTTATTTATCCGGTTTTTGTCGTTGAAGGCAAAGGGATTCGGCAGCCGATTGGGTCGATGCCAGACATCATGCGCTACTCGCCAGATACCCTCATGCAAGTCGCTGAAGAGTGTGTCGCGCTCGGTATCCCAGTGATGGCGCTGTTCCCCGTGATCGAACCAAACCTCAAGGGTCTAGATGGCGCTGAAGCCATGAACCCTAAGGGTCTGATCCCGCGTGTTGTGGCTGAACTCAAAAAACGTTTCCCAGAACTCGGCCTGCTGACTGACGTTGCACTAGACCCCTACACCAGCCACGGCCAGGACGGCGTCATCGACGAAAACGGCTATGTGATGAACGACATCACCGTCAAAATCCTGACCCAACAAGCCCTGGTTCAGGCTGAGGCCGGCGTCGATATCGTTGCGCCAAGCGACATGATGGATGGCCGAATCGGTGCCATCCGTCAGGCACTAGAAGCCAATCAGTTCATCCACACCCGCATCATGGCGTACTCAGCTAAGTTTGCCAGCGCCTTTTACGGCCCCTTCCGGGATGCCGTCGGCTCAGCTGCGAATTTAGGCAAATCAAACAAGCTGGTTTACCAAATGGACCCGGGCAATATTGACGAGGCACTCCGCGAGGTTGCCGCGGACCTGCGTGAAGGCGCTGAC
>JBEDEU010000012.1:0-18183 GCA_041175585.1 Pseudomonadota bacterium
AAAGATGACACCGCGCATGGTGGAGCGTTTTGCACGACTTGGGCAGTATTGCGTGGACGCAGGCGCCGATGCGATATTGTTTACATGCTCTGCTTTTGGTGAGGCTATTAACAACCTCAAGACCTTGCAAAGGATCCCGATCTTAACGCCCAACCAGGCGCTGTTCGAAGAGTTACTTCAGGTTGGTGGCAAAGCTGCCATGTTGACGACCTTTACCCCGTCGGTTCAGGCGCTACGCAATGAGCTGTCTGACATGGCGGCAAACTTGGGGATTAAACCTGACGTCGATTCGTATATGGTCGAAGGTGCGCTGGATGAGCTACTCGCGCAGCGCGGGCCTGAACACGATCGTCTGATTGCACAACGCGTCAACGGTCTGAGCCAATATCCAACAATCGTCTTGGGTCAGTTTTCAATGGCTCAGGCTGCGTTGCATCCTGAGGTTAAGACCAGTGCACGTATCTTAACCACGCCTGACTGTGCTGTGAGGAAGCTCAAAGGCTTGCTCGGCGTTTAATTCTCTTGACAGAGGGTTCAGGCGTTCGCACGGACGCGAACGCCTTTTTACTATTTAGAAAAATGCCTGGATGCCTGTTTGTGCACGGCCCAGAATCAGCGCGTGCACATCATGCGTACCTTCGTAAGTGTTGACCACTTCGAGGTTGACCAAGTGACGTGCGACACCAAACTCGTCCGAGATGCCATTGCCACCCAACATGTCACGTGCCATGCGCGCGACATCTAAGGCCTTGCCGCAAGAGTTACGCTTCATGATGGAGGTGATTTCGACAGCAGCAGTGCCTTCGTCTTTCATGCGGCCTAAGCGCAGGCAACCCTGAAGACCAAGTGTGATTTCAGTCTGCATGTCGGCTAGCTTCTTTTGAATCAGTTGGTTCGCGGCCAATGGACGTCCAAATTGTTTGCGATCCAGTGTGTACTGGCGCGCCATGTGCCAACAGAACTCTGCTGCACCCAGTGCACCCCAAGCGATACCAAAGCGCGCTGAGTTCAAGCAGGTAAAAGGACCTTTCAGCCCGGTCACGCCAGGTAACATCTGTTCGTCACCGATTTCAACGTTATCCATCACGATTTCACCTGTGATAGAGGCGCGTAAGCCTACCTTGCCATGGATAGCGGGCGCCGACAGGCCCTTCATTCCTTTCTCGAGAATGAAGCCGCGGATACGTCCGTCATGGTCACCGCCAACACACTTGCCCCAAACAACAAATACGTCCGCGATCGGCGAGTTGGAGATCCACATCTTGTTGCCGGTGAGCGAGTAGCCGCTTGCTGTTTTGACGGCGCGCGTTTCCATCCCTGCGGGATCGGATCCGTGGTTAGGCTCTGTTAAACCAAAGCAGCCAATCCATTCGCCGCGAGCAAGCTTAGGAAGATATTTTTGCTTTTGCGCTTCGCTGCCGAATTCATTGATTGGCACCATCACGAGCGAAGACTGCACACTCATCATCGAGCGGTAACCGGAGTCAACACGTTCAACCTCGCGAGCGATCAAGCCATAGCTAACGTAATTCAGTCCTGAGCCGCCGTACTCTGTGGGGATGGTCGCACCCAACAAACCAAGTTCGCCCATTTCGGGGAAAATATTGACGTCTGTTTTTTCGTGGCGAAAACCTTCGAGCACGCGCGGCGCCAGTTTGTCTTGGCAATAAGAACGTGCAGCATCCCGCACCATACGCTCTTCGTCGGTGAGTTGGCTGTCTAGTAAGAGGGGATCTTCCCAGTTGAAGGTGGCGTCAGAGGCCATGAAATGCTCCAGATAATTAACTATAAAAAAATTGTACGGGGGGTCGATCGGGTTGCTTGTGAAAGACCTTAGGCTTTTTGGGCGGCGGCCCGAAGTTTAGAGATGGTCGTTGTTGGCGTGATCGCTTCTGGGTCGATCAAGCAGTGAATAATTGCAGGTAAGCCACTGGCGACTGCACGTTCAAATGCAGGGCCAAATTCTTCGGTTTTTTCAACGCGCTCGCCATGTCCACCAAAGGCGCGGGCGTAGGCCGAGAAATCCGGGTTCTTAAGCTGAGTCGCAGAAATCCGCCCTGGGTAGTGCTTCTCTTGGTGCATGCGAATCGTGCCGTACATCCCATTATCGACAATGACGACCACGAGTGGCAGGTTGTATTGCACAGCGGTCGCAAACTCTTGACCATGCATCATGAAACAGCCATCGCCGGCAAAGCAAACCACTAGTTTGTCCGGTGCGACACGTTTTGCACCGACTGCGGCAGGTAAGCCGTAACCCATGGAGCCTGAAGTAGGTGCGAGCTGTGTGCCGAACTGCGTGAAGCGATGAAAACGATGCAACCAGGTTGCAAAGTTACCGGCGCCGTTGGTCATGATCGCGTCAGCTGGCAGTTTTGATTCCAGGTACGCCATCACGCCGCCCATTTGCAATGCGCCTGGGGTTTTAATTGGGACTGGGTCGCTCCAGTCGAGGTAGCTTTGGTGCATCGCTGCTGTGCCGGCAGCCCAGGGTGTGGCGGAGGGTGTTGCCAAGCTGCTGAGCTCTGCGGCGAAGGCGATAGGTGAGGCGTTGATGGCGACCGCTGCACGGTAGACGCGTCCAAGTTCACCACTGTCTGGATGGACATGCACGAGTGTTTGCTTTGGTACCGGAATATCAAAGAGGGTGTAAGCCTGGCTGGGCATTTCGGACATGCGACCGCCCACGAGCAGCACCAGATCAGCATCTTGCACACGCTTGAGCAGTTCTGGGTTCAGTCCAATGCCAACGTCGCCAATGAAGCACGGGCTGTTCGCAGGGAAAAGCATCTGGCGACGGAACGATACTGCAACCGGCAGCTTGAAACGCTCAGCAAATTCGACAAACTGTTTGACAGCTGTCGCATTCCAACGCGCACCGCCAAGAATGGCTACAGGTGCTTTGGCTTGTGACAAGCGCTTGGCGAGGTCCGCCATTTGGCCAAGGGAGGGTGCCGAGTCGATCGCTTCGTAGTGCGGCGCATCTGGCACCGTTGCGAGCTCGACCAGCATGTCTTCGGGTAGCGCAATCACAACTGGACCAGGACGTCCCGAGGTCGCAACATGAAACGCACGCGAGAGAATTTCTGGAATACGCGCTGGGTCATCGATTTCGGTTGCCCATTTCGCCGCTTGTCCGAAAACGGCGCGGTAATCCATTTCTTGGAACGCTTCGCGCTCACGCATGCCGCGTTCGATTTGTCCGACAAAAACAATCATCGGGGTCGAGTCTTGTTTGGCAATGTGAATGCCAGCCAGGGCATTCGAGGCGCCGGGTCCGCGCGTGACCATACAGATCCCTGGTTGTCCGGTCAGTTTGCCGTGCGCATCAGCCATCATGGCAGCACCGCCTTCCTGACGACAAACAGTCACTTCGATATTGACGTCAACGAGTGCGTCAAGTACCGCCAAAAAGCTTTCGCCCGGGACACAAAACACGTGCTTCACACCGTGGCTGACCAACTGGCCGACAAGAATTTGACCGCCAGTGCGGGGATTTTTGGCTGAAGGGGCTTGGCTCATTATTTTTTAGTCATTTATGGTGAAAGGAATGGGCTTAATCATATCGTGTTGCAAGGGCATTTTTCCCTGTCATGCCAATTAAATTGGGGCACCGAGCCAGTCACAGAGGTCGCTGTCCGCCAAGGATGCATCGCCGATTGGATCTCTGGCGGCAAGACGGTGCTGCAAGACCAGATCGGCCAGTTTTGCTCTGATAGGCATGCTTGCTTGTTTAGCCTCCCAGCGCATGCCAGCCATCGTCACCACATGGTAGAGGCCGCTCGCGGCTTGGCGTGCTTGCTCTGAGGTGTTGGATGCACTGGCGCTCTCGGCAAAAGCAAAAGCGCGCTCGATACGTTCCGCTTGCAGTGCTGCCAAGGCGGGTGAAACCGGAATGCCTTCTGCGAGTAACCCCATAACATGGGCACGCAGCGCAGGGAGGGCGTCCTCGCGCTGAATAGCGCGCAACACATCTAGTGCGACGATATTGCTTGTTCCTTCCCAGATGGATCCGAGATGGGCATCGCGCAACACACGCGGATCGCTCCATTCCTCGATATAGCCGCAGCCTCCACGGACCTCCATGGCATCGCCTGCGACTTTGCGCGCATCCCGGCAAGCACGAAACTTGATCAAGGGAGTCATGATGCGCATTAAGGGACGTTTGCTAGGATCGTTATCAGCCGCAGCCAAGGCTTGGGCTGTTTGATACACCATTGTTCTCGCTTGCTCGGTCAGCATGGCCATCTTGCTTAACTGGCGCTGCATCAATGGCATGTCGGCAAGATGTTTGCCAAACGCTTGACGATTTTTTGCAACATAGAGCGCCTCGGTGAGGGCACGCCGCATCAGTCCTGCCGCGCGTACGCCGTTAGAGAGACGCGAGTTGTTAATCATGTCGGACATTTGCTTAAAGCCCATGCCGCGTTCGCCGACGAGCCACGCAACGGCACCCTCCAGACGAATCTCACCGCTCGCCATCGAGCGTGTCCCGAGCTTGTCTTTGAGTCGCAAAATTCTATAGCTGTTTGGCGAGCCGTCCGGACGCGTACGTGGTAGCAAAAAGAGTGAGACCCCCTTTAGTCCGTCGACGGGCTCGGAGCGCGCCAACACCATCGCAAAGCCAGCATCTGGGTTGGAACAGAACCACTTGTCGCCGGTAAGCAGCCATTCCCCGCTCGTGTCTTGAGCCGCTTGCGTGGCGGTTGCACTCACATCGGAGCCGGCACCTTGCTCGGTCATGAACATTGCGCCTTGATGCAAAGCGTCAAAGTCCTGCGTGGTGACCATGGGGAGCACTTGGTCGACAAGCTGTGGATCACCGAATTTTCTCAAGGTCCTCGCGAGCGAGTCGGTCATACTCACTGGACAACACAAGCCGAATTCCGCCTGAACGAATAAATACGTCAGGGCATATTTCGCTGCAGGCGGCATCGCCGTGGGCCATCCCAGAACGCCACCACGATGCGACAACGCAGCAAGCCCAAACTCGCTATACGCGAAACGCTCTAGCTCGACATAGGCCGGGTGCTTATTCACTTGCGATACATCGATACCTGAGCGGCTGCGAACGGATAGGGTTGGTGGGTGCTTATCTGCAACACCCGCTAACTCATCCAGCAAAGACCCAGCGAGTGCGCCCAGTCGTGTCAGATGTGGCAGCAAATGTTTGTGCAAGTCCTCTGGGAGATAGCAAGCGAGTAGATCCTTGCCAGCGTCCGCTTCAAAAAGGTTAATGCCGCGCGAGTCTGGAACCGGATGGGACATGCTGTCTCCGAAATGAACTTTAAGCGTCAAGGCGCGCGAGTGTCTCTTGGGCGATCGCGAGGCTTGAGGTGAGTCCGGGGGACTCAATGCCGAATAGATTTACGAGTCCGGGTACACCATGTGTTGCCGGCCCGACGATCATGAAGTCGGCGGCTGGTTCGTGTGGCCCTGAAACTTTTGGTCGTATGCCGGTGTAGCCAGGTGATAGGCTTGCGTCGGGCATTCCAGGCCAGTAGGTGCGGACAGCTTCGTAAAATCCATTGCATCGACTTGCATCAATGTCATAGTCGACCTTGTCGATCCATTCGGTGTCTGGTCCGAATTTCGCTTGACCGCCAAGGTCGAGGGTGAGGTGTACTCCGAGCCCTGCATGGTGGGGCGTCGGATAAATCAATCTGGTGAAGGGCGCGCGCCCTTGTAACGTGAAATAACTGCCCTTGCACAAATACTCGGTGGGAATAGAAGCCTCCGGTACACCTCGAATTTTGCGGGCGAGCGTCGGCGCATGCAGACCCGATGCATTGATCAGTACATTACAACTTAACTGCATTGCGTCGGCGCCACCGAACTGTAAGTTAAACCCACCTTCGCTGCGTACCTCTCCTGAAAGTAACGGCGTATGGAAAACGCACTGCGCACCGGCGTTTTCTGCGTCACCCTGGTAGGCCAGCATCAAGCCGTGGCTGTCGATGATGCCTGTAGAGGGTGAGAATAGCGCAGCCGTGCAAAACAAGGCGGGCTCAAGCGCTTGTGCCTGACTTGCACTGAGTAGTTCCATGTCGTCCACGCCATTGACACGGGCCTTACTCAAAATATCATCGAGTTTGGGGATTTCCTCTTCGCTCGTCGCCACAATCAGTTTGCCGATGCGCTTGTGTGCAACGCCTTTCTCGGCGCAGTAGGCATAAAGCATATGTCTGCCCTGTACACAGAGCTTTGCTTTCAAACTGCCTGCGGGGTAATAGATTCCAGCGTGGATAACTTCGGAGTTTCGGGCACTCGTGCCTGTGCCGATCCCTTCGGCTGCTTCGACAACCATGACTTCGCGTCCAGACTGGGCAAGGGCGCGTGCAATTGCGAGTCCTACAACGCCAGCACCAACAACGATGCAATCAATATCCGTACTCATATTGTTTAACGCTATTTTGTTTCAGTGGGTGATGGAGTGAGGTCGTAGCCGCCCGAGTGGTACACCAGGGGCATGCTGTCGTTGCGCCCGCAGTGTTCGACCTGACCTACAAAAATAATGTGATCGCCTTCTTCATAGCGACTACGGTTTACGCATTCAAACCAGGCAGCACATTGTGCGTCCAGGCGGGGCGAGCCGTTCGGTGCTGTTGTCAGTGCGAGCCCCTCGAAGCGCTGCGCTGCCGTCCCTTTTGAAAACCGTTGCGCAAACATCATTTGATCGGACGCCAACACATGGATGACATACCGATCACATTGCTGCATCGTGGCGAGTGACGAGGAATTACGTGACAAACTCCAAACCACGAGAGGTGGGTCGAGTGAGACGGAATTGAATGAGCTCACGGTAAGACCAACGGGCTGTTGCCCTGGAAGTGATGCCGTGATAACTGTTACGCCTGTGGGGAATCGTCCCAGAGCAGCTTTGAAAAAATTGGAGTCAAAGTCCGGTGTTGATGCATGCATGTCAGGGTGAGATCCGTCCGAGAGTCCAGCCGTTGTTACCCGACGGCACATAAGTTAGGCGATCATGCAGGCGAGAAGGCCGGCCTTGCCAGAATTCAAAGTATTCAGGTTTAAGGCGATAGCCGCCCCAGTGTGATGGACGTGGCGGTGTGTCACCGTACTTTGCTGTCATCGCTTGTTGGCGCGCTTCCAGTTCTGCGATTGTGGTCGGCCGGCTTTGTTCAGAGGTCCAAGCGCCAATGCGCGAGCCAACTGGTCGACTGTGAAAGTATTCGTCCGATTCTTGTGCCGAGACCTTTTCTACCAAGCCCTCGATTCGAACGGTACGCTCATGCTGTTGCCAAAAAAACAGCAGAGACGCCCACGGTTGGGCGAGCAAGTCTTGCCCCTTGCGGGATTCATAATTGGTATAAAAAACAAAGCCATTTTCGTCGTAGCCCTTGAGCAGCACGATACGTGCAGAGGGCCGTCCCTTAGCATCCGCTGTTGCCAATGTCATCGCCGTTGGTTCTGGGACTTTGTCATCCAGCGCGTGGTTAAACCACAGCCCAAATTGCTCGTAAGGTGAGCTCTTTGCGTCTTTTTCCAGCAGCGTGTGCTTATCGTAACTCTGGCGAATATCTGCAATCGACATGATGGTGCTCCATAGCGGCTGAATTCGCCGCGCTACTGGCGCGACGGCACTTCGACCTTATCTCTAGTGTACCGTGAGGTGGAAGCCTTACCACTCTGAAACCAGTCGTTTTTAGGGGTTCAGATGCTCAGGAGCCAGATTGCAATTTACGAAGGGATGTCACTAAATCCATCAGTCTTTGGTCGTGTATGCCGGCAGAATGCAGGGCGTCTGCTGTTTGCGTCACGTATTCGAGGCACGTCCCGTAGATGCCCCGAGCGCGCAGGATGATTTCAATCAAGGCGTCCTGAGGGGGCTCGCTTACGTAGGCTGGACCCGCCTGATTGATGACAAAAGCCAAACCTTGCACTGGACCGTCTGGGGTCATGCAGTCGAGCCAGGTTGGGTGATAAGCGCCGGTCCCCATTTCTCTCTTCCAGACGGAGGAGAAGGTTGACCGAACGCGATCCGCGGCCACCCGGAACACCATTCCTTGGCAGGCACCACTTTGTTCCAGTCCAAAGACCAATCCGGGCACTTCGGGTGTTCCGCGGTTAATACGCGACCAGAGGCAAAGTGCGCGATGGAAACCATCGATTTGAGCCGGTCTTTTTTCTGTGAAATCGAACTCTGGGCGCCAAATTAAAGAGCCATAACCAAAGATCCAGACATCGCGGTCAGGCGTCCAGCTTTGTAGTGTGAGATCGATGGATTCCGCCATTTTCTCGTCTGACCAGCGTGCAAAGGCGCTGACTGCGGGTGGGATGGGGAGGCCGGTGGTAGGCTTCATGGCGCTAAGGTTGTTTCTCGGAAATGGAGGAATCGTTATTGGCTAACGCGGCTGGAGTCTCGTGCTTTTCGGCATCGTCGGTGAACCAGCGCACGGCACCCAGCCCGATAGCGGTTACCCAAAAGAGTGGCATCACTCCCATGAAGGTTCCTAGCGCGCCAAAGGCAAGAGGAAGTGCCACCTGACAGCCATTGATCAGAGCCATCCGCAAGCCAAAAGCTTCACCGGCGCGTCCGTTGGGAGCATGTTGTTGCAGCAACGCGAGGATGCTGGACTGGGTGGACCCCAAGCCCAAACCCAACAAGAACGAAAGCGACACGAGAATCCAGACTTGTTCAAAGAAGGGATAAAGTAAAAAATTTAACGCAGTCACGATCAAGGCAAAATTGATCAGTTGCCAAGGTCGGACATGATGTTGAATCCAAGGCAGAACTAATCGAATCACAATTGTTGCTGCCGCAAACGAGGCAAGGATAAAACCGATCGTCGTGGGTGATAAACCGACGTGCACGCCGAAGATCGGCACTACAAACATATGTGTGTCCCAGGCCGTCGACAGCAACATATTGGCAACGAAAACCTTGCGCAGGGAGGGGCTGCCCAAGAGATCGCTCACACTCTGTTTTTGTGTCACGACCGGCGTTTGTGTGTGCGAAGCCTTGAGGTAGCGACGCATGCGCATCAGTCCCAGCAGGCTGCCAAGCGGTGCGATCGCCAACAATACAAACACCGATCGATAACCAAGATAGTCAATGGATACACCCGCCAGAAGCGGTCCAATCAAACCGGAGGTTGCCATCGACAATGAGAGCCACGAAAAATTACGTAGCCGCTCTTCGCCTGTGCTGAGTCCCATTTGCCGTTGCACGGCGATTTGTAAGGTCATGTGCCCGACGCCGATTAATGTGGCTGCGATGATTAACCCAGTCAGACTTTGCCACACCACAGGTAGGAAGGTTCCTGCTGCGACGCTAATGATGCTGGCACGCATCGGTTTCCAGGGGCCGATGGCATCGATGAGTCGCCCTGCTTTGATGGAAAACAGCATTGGCAGTAGCGCAAAGACGGCGATCAGGATGCCGACTTCGAGTGTGCCCTGACCTAATTGCAGGGCCGTGAGTGATACGGCGACTCGCCCCCCGGAAATCGCAATGTGGGACAACATAACCAGCAGGCATAGCACCACTGGACCGGCAAAATTTGACGGTTTGTTAGCGAGGGGAGGATTTGTGGAAGGCGTGCTCACGGTGTCTGGGCTAAATTGTCTTCCTCTCCGGGCGTGTTGTCGAGTCAAGACGCGGGTTTTTTGCTGGAACATGCAAAAATGCATCATTCTTTGCCCTTTATGCTGAGCCTAAATGACTTCGTCGCAGACTGAGACCGCACCTGTCGACCCTGCCGATGTTGAGCGTCGGTTTGGTGGCTTATCGCGCTTGTATGGCCCCCAAGCCCTCCAGCACCTGGGGGATGCGCATATGGCTGTTGTGGGAGTCGGCGGAGTGGGGTCCTGGGTTGCCGAGGCGCTCGCACGTAATGGGGTTGGGGCCCTCACCATTATTGATCTGGATCATATTGCGGAATCCAATGTGAACAGGCAGGTGCACGCCCTGACTGAAACGCTTGGGCAGTCCAAAGTGTTTGCCATGTCACAGCGTATTCAGGCGATCAATCCGCTGTGCCGTATTACCGTTATCGATGATTTTCTGACACCGGACAACGTCGAAGCCTGTTTGCCGATCGGGCTCAATGCTGTGATCGATTGCACGGATCAAATGGCCGCGAAAGTCGCGATGGTGCTGCATGCTAGGACCTCCAACACCCCCTTGATTGTTTGCGGCGGGGCTGGCGGCAAAACGGATCCCCTCGCTCTGCGTGCTGGCGATTTAGTTGAGGCAACGCACGATGCGTTATTGGCGCGTTTGCGCAACGTGCTGCGGCGCAACCACGGATACCCGCGTGCCGTGGATGCACAAGGGCAGACACGCAAGCGCCCGGCCAAGATGGGCGTGCGGGTGCTTTGGGTGGATCAGCCCACAATATTGCCTGCTGCATGGCAACAAAACGACCCCTTGCAAGGACTGTCTTGCGCCGGCTATGGGTCTAGCGTTAATGTCACAGCTTCCATGGGGTTCGCAGCGGCCAATCTGGTTGTTCAGCAGCTGTTGGCCAAGCACCCTAAAAACTGAGTATTCACACGGCAGCATCTCATGACGCAAGCGTCCGCAATGGCAAAAATTCTATCCCTCGCTGATTTTGAACGCGAGGCCGAGAAACGTTTACCTAGACCCATTTTCGGGTATGTGGCGGGTGCATGTGAGGACGGTCAGTCCTTGCGGGCGAACCGAGATGTCTTCGCAGAGTATGAGCTTCTCACGCGAATTCTTGTCGACATTTCTAAGCGTAGTCAACAAGTGGAAGTGTTTGGTAAGACCTATAACGCGCCCTTTGGTATGGCTCCGATGGGGATCACTGCAATGTCGGCCTATCGCGGAGACATCGTGTTGGCTGAGGCAGCGGCACGTGCGAATGTCCCGATGATTATGAGCGGCTCTTCGCTGATTCGTATGGAGGAACTAGTCGAACGAGCGCCTGACGCTTGGTTTCAGGCTTACTTGCCAGGCAAGACGGAACAGATCGCGCCCTTGATTGATCGCGTTGCGGCGGCAGGATTCAAAACATTGGTGATTACTGTCGACACGCCATCTTCGGCAAACCGTGAAAACAACGTGCGTACAGGCTTCTCTACGCCTCTTAGGCCGAGCGTGCGCTTGGCGTGGCAGGGTATTACGCACCCCCGTTGGCTATTTGGTACGTTTCTGAAAACACTTGCGCGTCATGGCATGCCGCACTTTGAAAATTCCTTTGCCACGCGTGGTGCGCCGATCATGTCTGCTAACGTGATGCGAGATTTTTCTTCGCGTGGACACCTGAACTGGGACCATGTTCGCGCAATCCGCGCGCAGTGGAAAGGGCCGATGGTGATTAAAGGAATCTTGCACCCCGCCGATGCTGCACTTTGCAAGCAGTACGGAATGGATGGCGTGATTGTGTCTAACCACGGTGCGCGTCAGTTAGACGGTGCCGTGGCACCCTTAAGAGTGCTGCCCCAGATCCTGGATGCGTTTAAAGACGGCCCTGTAATGCTGGATAGTGGTGTGCGTCGCGGTAGTGATATCGTCAAGGCAATTGCCTTAGGTGCGCGTTGCGTATTTTTGGGGCGGCCCTTTAACTACGCCGCCGCAGTGGGTGGTCCAGCAGGCGTTGACCACGCGATTTCGTTGCTAGAGCAAGAAGTCTCGCGCAACATGGCCATGATGGGCGTCAACACACTGAAAGAGTTGACGCCAGAGTTTTTAGTACACGTCGGTCGTAAAGACTAAACCCCGTCCTTTTTATTTTATGTGGAGTAGATATGTCTAACCTTGGATTTGCGATCAACACGCACAAGCACACTGTCAGCAATGCGACCTTGAAAAAATTTGCCAAGCTCGCAGTGGCAAACATTAGTGATGTCATGAGCCGTACAAACGGTACGGTTGATCTGCGTCCGTTTCATAAAGGCGGTCGTATTTTGGGACGTGCGTTCACGGTCAAGACTGCACCTGGCGACAACTTGATGGTGCACAAAGCGATTGATATGGCTGCACCGGGCGATGTGATTGTGGTGGATGCAGGTGGTGCGCAGCGTAATGCGATCATCGGTGAAATTATGTCTACGCTTGCAGCCAGCAAAAAAATCGCTGGGTTTGTGATTGATGGCCCAATTCGCGACGTTGATAGCCTCGGCAAAAGTACCTTCCCTGTTTTTGCGCGTGCGATCTCGCATCGTGGCCCCTACAAAGAAGGTCCAGGCGAAATCAATGTCACCGTCTCGGTTGATGGCATGGTCGTCCACCCCGGCGACATCATTGTCGGTGACTATGACGGCGTTTTTGCAATTCGTCCCGATGTTGCCGACGAGTTGGCTGCATTAGTGATGGCGGTTGAGAAGAAAGAGAAGGACATCCTAAAGCAAATCGCTAAAGGGACCTTGGATCGTAAGTGGGTGGATCAAAGCCTGCGCGCCAAAGGTGTTCTGAAATGAAAAAAAAGGTTGTTCGTTTCGATTTTTGGATCAACCCGGTGTTTGACGAGCATCTCGCCAAATTCAAGGATATTGATTTAGCGATTTGCCGCTACGCTGACGACGATAAAAAAACGTTGGCAACACTTCAGGAGGCGCAGATCTACCATATCTGTGCCGCGCGCGATGAGGTGCCTAAACAGTGGTGGCTGGGCGAGGAGCTGCTTAAACAGCTACCGAACCTGTTGTGCGCGTCTGCATCGGGTGCTGGCTTTGACCCAATCGATCTTGAAGCGTGTAACCGTCACGGCGTGCTGGTGGTCAATCAATCAAGTTGTAATGCAGACTCCGTTGCTGAACATGCGATTGGCTTGCTTTTGTCGGTTAAACATCGCATTGCGGAGTCTGATCGTGTCATGCGTGCTAATGCCTACACGACCCGCGAAGACCTAATGGGTAACGAGATTAAAGGTCTGACCATCGGTATCGTGGGTGTTGGCAACATTGGGACGCGTGTCGCACACTTGGCGAAAGCCTTTGGGATGCAGGTGATTGGCTGTGATCCGAAGCTCACAGATGCTGAAATCGCCAAGCGTGGTGCGACTCCCGTCAGTTTTGAGCAATTGGTAACGCAGTCGGATGTCGTGTCTGTGCATTGCCCGCGTTCACCAGAGACCATGAATCTTTTTGGTGCGGATCAGTACCGTGCGATGAAGAAAGGGTCGGTATTCCTTTCCACCGCGCGCGGTGGGATTCATGATGAGAAAGCGTTGTATGAGGCGTTGCGCGATAAGCACCTCTCTGGCGCTGGCCTTGACGTTTGGACTGTCGAGCCACCCGCGATCGATAACCCGCTACTTTCTTTGCCAAACGTTACGGCCACCTATCATACGGCGGGTGTCACGCATGAGGCACGGCGTAATGCCGCGCGAATGGGGGCTGAGCAAATTGAAGGGCTACTGAGGTGTGAGCGTGCACCACGTATGGCGAACCCTGAAATTTGGCCGGTCTTCGTTGAGCGTTACAAAAAGATGTTCGGGTAAGTCATAGGATCCAAGTCGTCAGAACGGCTCTATATTCAGTTCGGCTTAGAAAAGACGAGTAGTACAAAAATATAAAAAGCAGCACGAAAATATAAGGAGAGTGTATGAGTAGCTTCATCCGTAAATTGAGTCGTCTGACAGGCGTGGCTTTGCTGGCGGCCTTAGCGTGGTCCAGTGGTGCCCAGGCCCAGTATCCGAACAAGCCGATCACCATGATCATTGCATACGCGCCAGGTGGTGGCACTGACTTGGTTGGTCGACTTATTGCGCCCTATATTGAAAAATATTTGGGGAATAATGCACGCATTATTGTGTCTAATAAGGCGGGTGCGGGCGGTGGTATTGGTTTTGCCGAGTTAGCCAAGTCGGCACCCGATGGCTACACCATCGGCTTTTTGAACACGCCCAACTTAATCTCGATTCCAATTGAGCGTCAATCGACTTTCCACTGGAAGGACTATGACTTGATTGGTAATTTGATTGATGACCCCGGTGCCTTTACGGTCAATACATCGAGCGAGTTCAAGACCTTGAAGGACTTGGTCGTCTATGCCAAAGCTAATCCAGGTAAGGTCACCGTCGGGTCCACAGGAGTCGGCTCCGATGACCACCTCGCGATGTTGTTCTTTGAGAAAGCCGCGGGTGTGAAGTTGACACATGTTCCCTACAAAGGATCGGGTGAAACCCGGGCCGCTGTTGTGAGTGGTCAGTTGGTGGTCGGTGCCATCAACGTTGGTGAGGCGCTGGCTTACATTAAAGGCGGCTCACCGATGCGCATGATTGGTCAGATGTCACTTAAGCGAACGGTATTAGCGCCTGATACCCCAACGTTTGCCGAGCAGGGCTACAACATGGAAAGCGCTTCGCTGCGCGGATTGGCAGCACCCAAGGGCTTGCCGCCTGAGATTCGTGATCGCTTAGTGAAGGCTGTCGCGCAGGCTGCAGCAGATCCGGAATACATTAAAAAGGCAGGTGAATTGTTTGCACCGATCCGCTATTTGGCACCGCCTGAGTACGCAAAAGAACTAGCGGATACGGAAAAGATGTTGCAACAATTATGGAAGGAAATGCCCTGGAAGGAGTGAAGCGTCCGGCTTCACTTCAAACCAGCCGCGCAAGCCGTTCGATAGACGGATTGCTTGCGCGGTAGGTATATCGGTCAGGCGCAGGACTGCTTCTTGCACCTGACCTGACTGTAGCAAGCGAGCACGCATCGTGCCGCCGAGTAAACCGCAGTGCAAGGGAGGCGTGAGCCACACGCCATTGCTCTGCAAATAGATGTTTGAGCGACTGCCCTCACATAGCTCTGCACGCTCATTCACGAAAATCTGATCAAAGTAAGTCGGGTGCGCGCTGAGCCATTCGGCTGCGACGTCATACCAGGGGCGATGTGTGGTTTTGTGCTGAAGCAGAGGTTCTTGGCTGTTGAGCACAACTGGCGATAGTCCAATTAAGGGCGTACCAGGCAATGCGCCTAGCGGCACGGCCTGTACGGAAAGGGTGCCAGATGCGCTGAGCAAAAGTCTTACGCGCAGAGATATGCCAGTGTGTGCCGAGCAAGCACGCTGGATAGCTTGACTGACAGTAGAGTCACCGGGATAAGGGTAGCCCAACGCCATTGCAGAACTAGCGAGACGCGTTAAGTGCTGTGGTATCAAGTCAATGACGCCTCTTTCATCCGCGTGCATCGTCTCGATCAAATCAGGTATTAGCTTCGTCATCTGTTTGGCTTTAGGCGAGTATGCGCGCTTTCCAGTGGCATTCTTCCCATTCTTGCCCTGGATCTGAATCATGGACGATGCCCCCACCGACATGGTAGAGGCCATTGCCGTTCTTGTCGTTGAGCACCAGGGTACGAATGGCGACGTTCAACGAAAAATCCCCATTGGGCGCCAGCCATCCAACGCTGCCACAGTAAAGTCCACGAGGTGTGGTTTCTGTTTCTTGGATCCGTCGCATGGCTGCAATCTTTGGTGCGCCGGTGACAGAACCGCAAGGGAAGAGTGCTTTCAATATGGTTTCTAGCGTCGTAGCCGACGCGATACGAGCCTGAACAGTTGAAGTCATAGTCCAGACTGAGGGATACTTCTCCAGCGAAAATAGGGGGTTTGCGGTCACGCTACCGGGGATAGCGATGCGCCCAAGATCGTTACGCAACAGATCAACAATCATGAGATTTTCTGCGCGGTTCTTCGCGCTCGCTACCAAGCCTTGTCTGAAGGCGTGATCCTCGGCGGTATCGGCCGAGCGTGGCGCAGTTCCCTTCATTGGGCGGGTGGTGAGACAGTCACCCGTTCGCGATAAAAATAATTCTGGCGAGAAAGACAGTACAGTTCGGTCGCCGTCTTCGATAAAGGCAGCGTGTCCGACGGGGTGCTTGTTCGCAATGCGTTTATAAAGTGAAGAGGGCTCTCCCTGCATTCGAACTGACATTGGAAACGTGGCGTTGATTTGATAGACCTCGCCTTGGGCAATCCATTGGCGAATTTGGTCAATGCGCTTGACGTAAGCCTCTTTCGTTATGAGCGGAGCCACACTGGCTATTTCTGCTAATAAAGGCTTGTTATTGTCTCCTTGAGTGTCGCTCCAAGGAGTCTCTATTTTCATCTGGTCGAAGACGAGAGCAGTCAATCGCGGCTGAGAGGCGTTTGCCCGATCAGGATGTGTGACGTTTGCATGCATCGCGAGATGTGGTTCAAACCACTCGCCCAGCTCGTAGTCCAGCAGTAACGCAATCCAGTGACCCGCCTCTTGTGCCTGCGCGATGGAGGCGAAGGCCCGCGGCAGCTCTTGCTGCGTGCGTGCCTCAATACGAGAGAGCAGGCCTGTTAAGACCCGCGCCTCACCTACTAGTCGATCTTCAAAACGACAGTGCGTCATGTGCGCGTAAGGAACTCATGTAGAACTTCACCCGTGTGCGAGCGCTTGCGTGCAGCGACCACCTGCTCTGGCGTGCCTTCGATCACCAGACGACCGCCGCCAGATCCACCCTCTGGACCTAGATCGAGCAGCCAATCCGCTTCCGCGATGATATCCAGATTGTGCTCAATCACCACCACAGTGTTGCCGGCCTCCACCAAACGATGTAACACGCGAATGAGTTTTTCTACGTCCGCCATCGAGAGACCAACAGTGGGCTCGTCGAGCACATATAAGGTATGCGGCAAGCGTGAGGCTCTGCCTGTCGTGATGACACCCTCTGTCATGCGCGCTTTCGCAAGCTCCGTGACGAGTTTGATACGTTGTGCCTCGCCGCCTGAGAGTGTGGGAGACGGTTGTCCTAGCGTTAGGTAGCCGAGTCCGACATCCTGCATCAGTTGCAGAGGATGGCGAATTTTTGGATGGGCAGCAAAATAATCGATTGCGTCATCCACTTCCATGGATAGTACTTGGCCCGCATGTTTTTCTCGCATGCGCACCGCAAGCGTATCGCTATTGAAACGGGCTCCACCGCACGCATCACACGGCACTTTAATATCGGGCAGGAAGCTCATTTCTAGCGTTCGCATGCCTTGGCCTTCACAGATCGGGCAGCGACCATCACCTGTGTTGAACGAGAACCGGCCAGCACCCCAACCACGAATGCGCGCTTCGTTCGTCTCAGCGAATTGTTTGCGAACATCATCCCAGAAACCAATATAGGTCGCTGGGCATGAGCGTGGGGTCTTACCAATCGGTGTTTGATCCACTTCTAAAACGCGATCGAGCGCTTGCCAGCCAGTAATATCTTCACAGCCCTGCCAAGCGGGTGTGCCACGCACCGATAATGCCACCGACAGATTATCGAGTAGTACTTCGCGCGCCAGGGTTGACTTGCCCGAACCGGAGACTCCAGTGACAACACTCAAGCGACCTATCGGGAAGTGAGCATCGACATGTCGCAGGTTATGCAGTTTTGCGCCCTTCACCGTCAGCATGGGGAGATCTTTGGTGATGGGGCGACGCGGCTGGAGTGGGTGTTTGAGCGGCTCACGCAGGTAGCGACCCGTCGTGGATTCGGGCGCATCCATCAAGTCTTGTAGTGTGCCTTGTGCGACGACGCGTCCACCACGCACGCCAGCGCCGGGGCCGATATCAATCACATGCTCAGCGCGTCGAATCGTGTCGTCGTCGTGCTCTACGACGACGAGAGTGTTTCCATTTTTTTCAAGTTTGGATAGTGCGCCTAACAAAATGCGATTGTCGCGGGGATGCAGTCCAATCGTTGGCTCATCCAATACATAGCAGACGCCTTGCATGTTGGAGCCAAGTTGCGCAGCAAGCCTGATGCGTTGCGCTTCCCCGCCCGATAGAGTCGGTGCCGCACGGTCGAGGGCTAGATAGCCTAAGCCGACTTCTTGCATGAACTGCAGACGCCCGCGAATTTCGCTCAGGATATCGCGTGCGATTTCTGCATCGCGTCCGCGCAAGACGAGTCCGGTAAAGAAGGTGTGTGCATCCGACACTGCAAGACCAGCAAGCTCGGCAATCGATTTTTCGCGCCAGAGCACTGATCGCGAAACGGGATTTAACCGCGCACCATCGCATTGCGTACAGACCCTGGTTTCACCCTCATACGAAGCGTTCCAGGCATTTTCTTCGCCGGTCTGCTCTGCGTCGAAACCTTGCAGTTGAAGTCCCGTACCAAAGCAACCGGTACACCAGCCATGTTTTGAGTTGTACGAAAACATTCTTGGATCTGGCTCAGGGAAACTCGTACCGCAGCTTGGACAGGCTCGCTTGACCGAGAAGTGCGTCTGGTCAAGTGTTGCCG
>JBEDEU010000013.1:0-17786 GCA_041175585.1 Pseudomonadota bacterium
GCACGGTTTGTGATAGCGCTGAAGGCGAGTGTCTCGTATTGTGTTTGTGCCGACTGATGGTTATGTTTACCTTCAGCTGTCTTCAAATGCAGAACATAGAGCGCAACACCCTTCTCTTTCGCAAGACTGCGCAGCGCTTGCGCATCGAGTCCAGTAGATGAGAGCGGATCGCCACCGTCAATAGCTCCTGCGTCGGTAATCAAAACAATATAGCGCGCACCAAACTCGTTCCAACTGACTTTATCAAGCGCTTCCTTTACTCCTGCGTAGGGGTCCTCATCAAACTTAGGCGTTGACACCTTGGTCGCCTTAAGGTCTTTGATTCTCGCTAGAAAGTCTGCGCCGTCTTTTACTTTGGATGGGTCGACGTACAAGCGCGTTGTGTACTCGAGTTGCGGCACGGCCTTAAGGTTAGAGCGAAACGCGATAAGACCGAACTTAACCTTATCGCCGAGTTTTTCCTTCTCCATCCGCGCGTAAATTGTTTGTACCGCCTGCCGAGTGCGCTCGATATATGGGTCCATGGATAGCGTTGAGTCAATGACGAACATGACTCCAGCGCTAAACGCCTTGATAGAGCTTTGCACTGTTTGGGGACTTGCCGCGGGATTTGCTCCCGCATCTTGCCGACTAACCGACGCCACCTCTAAGAGGCGTACGTTAAATCCTGCATCACTCATCACCTCTTCTGCCTGCAAAATTGGCAGCAAATAGAAGTTCTTTTTAAAGTCGACAAATAACTCGGGCTCTCGCGCAACAACTCTCAAGTCGCGCCCCGTATTCTTCATGTTATCTAATATCGGGTTGTAGACGCTTGCCGGATTTGACGCATCTAAGACGCCCTCGATAGTTTTACGATCTTTAAAAAAGAGCGACAAGTCTCGACCCGCCGGGTTCGTAAACGCGAGCGACATCTGCATTTTCCATGGCACAGTACATTTCGCATCGAGCCAGCCAATCTTTTTACCAACCGTGTCCAAACCAACCTGCACCCAGTCCGTGCCGCCTACGTTCTGTCGTGTATACACGTAGTAGCGACTAAACGCCTCTTGAGCCGCGCCACTTGCATCACCGGGTTTCGCATATAGCTTGCAAGAAGGGGTGGTTAGTACACGTTGATACAGCGTCTTCTTCCCGTCTTGCAAGAGCGGACGGTTATCTGTCTGTGCAAAGGCAGAGACCATGACGAGGGTTGAGAAAAGAGCAGCGAGCGAGCGAGTGAGTGTCATAGGAATATTAATTCTTTAAGGCTTGAACGCGCGCCTTAGCGTCAGCGTTGTCAGGTTGCTTGGACAGCACGAGTTCATACCAATACACAGCAGTTGCCTTATCTGGACTCACAATACAGCCAACTTGATGAAACTCAGGATCAAATTCGCGTGCGTAGGCCAGTGCAACTGTTGTGTCGCCAGACTGGCTCTTAAATGCATAGAGTCGTTGCATCAAGTCGCAGCGTTTCGCTGCCTTAGCGGCGCCTATCACCTCAAGTATTTGTGCTGCCTCGGGGTTCGTTTTGAGACACTCTTGCAAAAAGATCAGATCGTCTTTAGCGGCGGAAAGCGCAGCCAAACTACACGGCGCTGGAAGCGTTGCACTTGAAGTGGGCGTAGTGCTGGGCGACGGTTGCGTTGCTACTGAGGATGTAGCCGGAGTCCCCTTCATGGAGCTCCAGACGAAATATCCTACAGCGATAGCAACGACCAGTGCAATCAACAAAATCCAGCCTAGGTAACTGGATTTTTTCGCTGGCGCGGGGTGTGGTTGGGCGTCAACCTCAGGGGCTGGCGCTAGCTCGGGTTCTACCTTTGGCGGTTCGGCTATTGCAGCCACTCTACCGGATACGCGCGCGATCGGGTCAGACGTACTGCCTGCAGCATGCGAAGAGAGTACCCCTTCGCGAATACGTAATACACCTTGCATAAGTGACTCTGCACACCGCAGCTGCAGCAGGTAAGTCATCTGTGTGTTTTCGACCAACGGGTCAACAATACCGGGCCCGAGCACTAACTCCACGCCATCGCCAGAGCTCAGTGCGCGGTCAACCTGATGCCATGTTTGAGAAGCAGACCACTTTCCATCAAGCGCTAGAAAACGACTGTCCTGATTGCGCTGCACCAGAATCTCAATTTGACCTAACGGATCAAGTGCATCATGCGTGAGATTCGGTAAGACTAGTAGGCCATGCCCTGGCAATCCGCTGGGCGCACTAATAATCTCTGGTCGAATACTCTTCATGTTGCAGACACCCGCGCCGTATTGAATTTAGCTATAAGCCCGCCTAACTCAGCGTTCTGGTCCGGACGTATCTCACGCCCCGCGTCGTGGCCCGCGTTCTCTACGATTAACTGGGCTAATCCAACAAGCCAATCACCCATATAAGCACGTGTATGCTCAATAGGGTCGTTGGTGATCTGTGGCAGTGCTCCCTTATTGATCCTCTGGGGTTGCTCAAACAAACGGTGGCCTTTATTCACTCGACTCTCAGGCCGTTCCGAAAGCGGCAGACCGACGTAGCCAAGCCAAGCGATGTAATCTGAAAAAACAGTCTTTGCTGCCAACACCTGTCGGTCGATTAACTTCTCCCGCTTTGTGCCGACTTGCTCTGTGCGCGATACAACGCGAAATAACGCGTCCTGCAGGTCAAGTCTGGTTGCACCGGTGATGAGCTCATCGCACATCATCTCAGCGATATCTTTGGGAAGCCCTAGGTAAGTGAGCAAACTCGCTTCACTCGATATGCCACGCAGATGATTAATCCATTCGCGCAGGACAGCCTGTGCAAAGCGTGCGTCGCTTCCAACCGGCTTTGGCTTCTCTGTCGCTGCAACAGATTTTGGTTTGTCTCCAAATAAATCGAGCTCATCGCCCAAACCAAATGGATCGTCACCGAGATTCAATGCGGTTGGGCCTGCTTCCATTGCGCCCACAGGTGATTGATCGGTTGATACGTCAGCACCCATATAGAGGCCTTGCAACAGTGGTTCAGGCAACTGAAGCTTTTCTTGAATTTCAGCAAGAAGACGAATGCGGGGCGTTAAGGCAGACACCACCGATTGCGCGATCTTCTTCTTTGCCTGAACCTCACCCATACCGTCTTGAGCAAACCAACGCGACAAGCGATTTTCCACGAGGTCATGGAGCACTTCTTCCATCTGCTCATTGATGCGCTCTAGCTTTGCCTGGCGCGTACTCACCTTGGCAAGATACTCGCTAAGCCGATCGATCCCCCCGTCGTTCAGTTGCATCATCGCCGACCAAGCTTGCGCGGGATTCGCAACATGACTTTGTATCAATTCTGCTTTTAGGAATGTGCGTTCCATCAAGCCGACCTGCGTAGCCTGACTTGCAGTGACAGCAATTTCCTGACCATTCTCCAGATCCAAGAATGCAACTGGCATACGAGGCTTGCGAACGAGAAAGGCATTATCAAAGGACTGACCATTGGCCCAGTCCTGCATCCACTCAAAACCGCCAAAGCGCTCCAGCATGGTCATCTTGATCAAGTTGTTCCATACCGTGTGCAGCATGTCCTCATCTTTACCAAGAGAGTCAGCGATCTTGATATCGAACATCGTCACTGCCCAGAGCAGTCCTGGCGCCCTTCTGCTACGCTCGGTGGCAGTCGCACCTTGTGTCTTCCGAATCCATTCGGTCAGAACAGGCCCGACATCCGTGACATCAGATTGCTTGTGTGAGGCTGTGCAAACAACTAGCACATTCATTTCCTGCGAGTCGGTATACCGCTCGAACAAATAGGCGACTTTACCGCGGAGCAGTAATTGCGCAACCGGATTGCCCGGATGCTCTTTGCTTTGGGCCGCGCTAATATCAGTGAGTGAATCTAGTCCCAAACGCCCGCGATAACCAGGAAAGTCCAGCAGATCGACTTCTTCAAATACTTGCTGGTGCGGCCTATTCACGAGTGGGAATATCAACTCAGCCGTCAGTGCAGCAAGCTGAGCAATCGGTAACGTATGCATTGCACCTGTTGCGCCATCTAAGGCAGCCACCACCTCAATTTCCATGTCGTGCGCGCGACCAAGCCTTTCAAGCATGTCGACGTTCATGATGCTGTCGGATTGGGATAACACGCCGTTTGGTCCACTGGGCCGAACTAACGCTTCAATCGGCGCAAACACTCTTTTTGGATGACCGAGGGCTGCAAGCGCTCGAGACAAAGAAAGAAATGTATCCGTCAGTGCGGGTGACTGTTTCCACAGACATGCAAACAACTGACTTCTGTCCTCAATGCTCAAGTAAGGAGCAAGTGCAACTGCGCGCGGCAAAAATTCACCTTCTAAGACACGTATCGAAGCAGCAAACCTATCTTTGAGATAGTCCCACAGTGACACCATGTCATCTTCTGTGACGCCTGGGACAGGCGAAGACTGCCGCCGCGATTCGAGCGCTAGCAAAATCTCCCGGGCTGCCACCAGATCAACAGGATCGCCTATCTTCTCGAAATTGAAATCATTGAAAAAAGAATTCACCAAAATCTTAGCGAGCTCGATTTCTTCAAACAACTTCAGTTCGAGGGGAAAACCCTGTGGCCCTTGCTTGGCGCGATAACTAAAGCGAGTCACTAACCCGGTCGCTTCCTTTCCGCCGCCCGGTGGGTTGATGTGACTTAGAAAGTCGAGTCGCTTTCCATCAACCTCGGTCTCCAATTTGCCATCGCCACCCGCAGCGAGCGCAGAAATGAGGTACGACTTACCAGCTTGTGACAAGCCAAAAAAACCAACTGTCGACGGCAGACTAGATGCCACGGCAAGACTTTTGGCTTGATTACGTATGCGCCTGAGTTTCATTACCAAGCTGTCAGCTTCGTTATCAACGCTTCGTGCGTTGGAACGAACGCGCTGAATCCAGTCGATAGCAGAACCCGATTCGGCGTGAATCGTTGTCCAACCTTGAGTAAGTTTCTGTGAAAGCAGATCTGTCATGCTAATTACCTTACGCTGCCGCTGTCGAGCCAATACTGCGAGTCACCTAGGCCAGCATCGATCATTGTGTTGAGTTTGAATTTCACTTTGCTCTTAGAACCACCTTCTACCGAGGCGAGCTCGAAACTCTCCGCGCCTGCGCGCTCGTTGCGACGCAGTGATACCTTGAGCACGACACCTTTGGCTGCAAGCTTCTCTCTTAAATCTCGATCGTCAATTGTCAGGGTATAAAGTGGCGATGCAGGCCAACGGTCTGCGTCGAGCTGGCGAAACCCCAGGCGCATTGCACCGCGAACCTCAAACGTTGTGTCCGGGAAGTCATAGTCCGGATTGTCTAAGTCGATGTCTCTGAAGAAGACATTAGCCTCCTTGATCGCGTTGTTGTTATCGATCATCCCCATGTAACGCAGGGTCGAGTACGGCTTAAAAACGGCAGAACGAAAGTAAAAATTCGGCAACCGCAAACTGCGACTCAATAAACAAAGCATTGCACCCACGGCAGCAGTGCTCTTCGGATCATCGACACGGCCGCTCTTGTGGAACGGGTACCAGGGCCCAGTCTTGTATTGGTGAAGCGGTAGTATCCGCCCGGCTGGTAACGATAGAAGCGATCGAACGAAGGCCAGGACACCAGGCATGCGCGATGGTCGGCCAGTCAGTAAAAGTACATCGGGCTGATAGGCATAGATCACCTCAGACAATGCTTTGAGCGATTTACAGATACTGATCTCGCCTCGAACAAAGTGCTCGTGCAGGCGTCGCAGGTTGATGTGTATACCGATCTCGAGCACATCAAATCCAGAAGCCTGTATCCCGGCCGCCCGATGCACAGCAGCATTGACGTAATCCAGCACGTCCGGAGTCGGGCGTGCGTAGTCTGACAACAGGTCGTTTACCGACACAACGCCCAGGTTGCCTGGCTCTAGCGGATCATATTTCTCGTATTCTTTGATGATGCGCAGCGCGACCGGATATAAAACCTGAAGTGTCAGCTGCTGACGCAACACAGAGACCTGTGCATCAAGCGATTCACTTCCCATTAAACGAGAGACCAACGCATCCGGCTCGTGAACTCCAGATGCCTTAAACGCTTCGATCACAGACGGAATGACGACGAGACGAATGACATCAAGCACAATGTCGTCACCGGCAATCTTAAAACCATCCCGAAAGCGTTGCTCCGGAACGATGTATGCGCCACCTCCACCGGTACGGTCAACGCCTCCCTCACCCTTGTCAAGCGAATACTCGTTGATGACTAGATCAGTCGTGCCGCCACCAATATCAATCGTTGCGATGGAGATGTAGGGATCCGCATTTCCAGCGCGCGGGGCTTGGTCTGGACGAGCGAGTGCAGCAAAGAATTCTTCGGGCCGGCCTCCGAAACTGTTCTGCGTTTCACTAAATAAGTAAACAACCTGCCCGCAGGTGGCCTCATCCCATTGGATGTGCACTTCTGGGAACCGCGGAAACGCAAGTTCGCGATCCTCGTCGGTTTCGACACCTGCATCTTCGGGATGCCATCCGAGGCTCTTCCAAATGAGCCCAATGGCTTGGTTCATCCGTTGTTCAAAAATCTTCCGCTCAGGCTGAGGCATCGCAGGCGGCACCGTGAGAATAATGGAGCGAAGATGACGCGGTACACGCGCATGGCTTTGTCTCAAGCGTTGGGCCGGACTATTTATCTGAGCGAGCGCTTGTGCCAGAACTTCGCTCAACATAAATGTCATGAGCGAACTACGTGAGTAATGTGGATGGAATACTGGCATCCTGTCATTTGGCTCGAGTGTATAGAGCGCCTCACCCAATTCATTAATCAGGCGTGAAACCGGTGCAGCGGTTGCGTGCGGTTCAGCGTCGAGCTTGATATACGAGGTATTGAAGCGCCATCCTGGCTCGAAGCTTTCTTGATCCCAAAGATAGCGCTTCGGGCTGGAGAGCCCCGTGGCGCCTTCGGTCCCACGGCGCAGACTCGCTAGGCGCCCTGCTTCATGACCCACACGTGCAATGGTAGGCCATAAAAAGGCATCACTACGCCCGCTCTGAACGGAAAAGTGATCCTTGCCGAAACTAGCTTGTGAAAACTCCACACGACTTTCGAAGGCTTCACTATAAATATATTCTGGTCGAGACAAATCTCGCAAAGACAGTTCGTATCGACGACGCAAACCATCGCTCTCTTGAGGGTGATCCTCAATCAAGATGCCACAACTTCTGGAGTTGCCAATATCCAGCACCAAGTCGACGGGAATCGGCTTATACAAGTCGTTCGGTGCGTTCGAAATAACCTTGATCTCTGGGAGGCTGAGCTGGGTACCTAAAAGATGCAACACATTTAGGTAATGGGCTTGGTGATGGAGGTCGTTGCTTTCGATACGAATATCTTCGGCATCCTTCTTTAATCTCGGCTTGCCTAACTCAGCAAAAATCTCACGAAGCCAACCATCAATCCATTTCTGATCAAGGAACCAACCCATCTCGTGCGCGCGATGGGCAAAGGCAAAACTGGTCCCCGCTTTCACATCGTCATCTGATGGTCCCATGTAAGACGTGTCGCTGCGCGCCGGCAGCACCTTCGTATCAAACGCAAACGTGATTCGATGTGTGTGCCCCTCTGGGTCTGACCCTGGAGCGGCTTCTGTAATCCGTGCTCGCGCCCAATTTGATGGACCTTCTTCAAAGCGCGAAGGCGGACTGAAACGAAAATATGGAATGGGTAACCACGTGTCCAGCAAAAGTTTTAAGGACTGGTCCAGCCCTAGATCAAACTTCGCTTGCGTAGGTTGTTTGCGTTCGTCGAATGAAAAATGCAATTTCCCAGTGCGCTCATCTTCCTCGAGCCTCGCGATCGGACCCGCATCGCCGATCTTGGCAAACTCACCGGACTTTCCCTTCACAACAAAAGTCGCCGCAAAGTCCAGAAACTGAACACCACTTCCCATGATCAAAGTGGTCTGATCTTCGTAGGAATGAATGTCTGACAGCATATAAAGTCGTCCTACTATTTTGGAGCGTGCCGCATCGACACAGGGAAAGAAGTACCGTTATCGTATCGACCTTGGCAGTCGGCGCGGCCATCAGCCGAGGGGACGCAGGTTACTTTGGGTAGTGCCATCGTGCTGCCATCCGAACACTTTGCAACACCACGATCATTAATATTCAAAGAGCGCCCTTGCATTTGAGCGGCGACATCTCCAGCGCATCGCGTACCATCGCCTCGCTGTATCGTCACTTTGCCTTGACCGTTTCCTTGACTGAAGTCGTACTCCATCCGTAGCGGCTTACCCGTTTTGGCGTCTTGGATGCCAGCACCAGCATTCCAGCGTCCATCAAGGAAATTTGTTGAGCCGTTGGCGGTGGCCGAGTTGGGTATTTGCAGAGGATTGCCCGCATTAGGCGTTGAGCTGCTCGCGCTAGGATCCTGAGTCGAGGGTGCTTGTGTAGCGGGCGGTGTCCCGCTCTGCGAGGCATCTGCCGCGGGGTTCGGAGCTGGCTGCTCTGGTGTCGGGCTCGATGTCGTATTGTTAGTCGTAGGTGTTGTCACCTCGGGTGTGGCACTGGCGCCGGGCGTGCTGTTTTGCGAAGTGTCGGGATTGGCAACACCGTCCGCTGCACCACGCCCAACACCGGCCGATGGATCTACCGACCCTACGGGAGTATCGCCAGTCTGACCCGACCACCAGCGTCGCAATGTGGTGATACCTCGATCCACCACTGTGTCGGGTGCCTTCGGTGCAGCATCTGTAGGCACGGGACGCACACCCTGGGCCTCTGGTGCAGTTTGCGTGACAAGAGGCAAGCCAGGAAGCCAAGACTGGGGCGCGCAGCTGCGCAGCAAAACAAATAGCAGCAATAGCAGGAGCAAAAGCAATAACAGCCACCACCACCAGGCACGTTTTGAAACAGGCTCTGCTTGGGGCGTCGCGGCTGCAGCCGTGTTTCGTAATCCGACAAACGGATCAGAGGGTAACGATGCGCCTTGCGTGTTGAAGCCCCAGAAAGTAATGACGGGGCGACCGCCAACGAGAAAAATAAAATTTGGATCCGGAAAATAAAACGCCTTCGTAATAAGACGGAGTGCAGTGTTCTTTTCTCGATCTGTTTGCGAGTTACCGCCAAACGTGTCGCGCATCGCTTGCGCCGCCGCCTCTAACTTCCCTTGCGCGGCATCGAGCTCAGCTAACGCGAGCTCGCGTTCCGAAACAGTCGCGGCAGACCACGGGACGACATCACCAGGGTTCGGGGCGTACCAATCAATCGCACTGCCATGTTGATTTGACTGCGGTATGGCCAAACAATCTGCAACGTCGGCTCCTGCCTTCAGGCGGATGGCCTCGCGAAGCTGGAACGCAACCGAATAGACAGGTTGTCCGCCCTCGCCGATTGCTTTGTAGTTCTGCGGATTACCGCTAATGAGCAAACTGCCAGCCATCCAATCTAATCCTTATTTCTTTTGCACAATCAAGCCATACAAAGTGCTGCCAGCCATGGTGTGATAACACCGAGGAATTAGCGCTAACTGATTGTTTTAGAATCGGAAATCATTTTACACGCACCGACAGGATTCACGAGCTATCTGAGTCCAAAAACTAAGCTAAACTTTTCCCTTGCATTGCACAAGCTTTGGGCTTTACCGTAACCACTTTGACACACCTTCAACAAAAACATTCCTATGAAAGCGTACTCAGATCAGTATCCCCGTGAACTTGTCGGTTACGGCGCCAATCCCCCCCAAGCAAACTGGCCCGGACGCGCAAAGATCGCTGTCCAGTTCGTTCTCAACTATGAAGAAGGTGCGGAGAACAACGTGCTTGACGGAGATCTCGGCTCAGAGAGGTTTTTGTCAGAAATCGTCGGTGCTGAAAGCTACCCTGCAAGACACATGAGCATGGAATCGATTTATGAATATGGCTCAAGAGCTGGCGTTTGGCGGATATTGCGTGAGTTTGAGCGCCGAAAACTACCGTTAACCGTATTTGGCGTCGCCCTTGCATTAAAGCGACACCCAGAGTTGACAGCAGCCTTATTGCAACAAGATCATGAAATTGCCTCTCATGGCCTACGATGGCTGCACTATCAGGGCATCGACGAGGCGACTGAGCGCGCGCATATGGCGGCAGCGACCACAATGCTCAAGGAAATAACAAATGGTAAGTGGCCTCTAGGTTGGTATACCGGTCGCGACAGTCCAAACACACGGAGGCTCGTTGCGGATCACGGTGGCTTTGAGTATGACAGCGATAATTATGGGGATGATCTGCCGTTCTGGACCGAGGTGACGAAGACAGATGGCACCAAGATTCCACAGTTAATCGTGCCTTACACGCTTGATTCAAACGACATGCGTTTTGCAACACCTCAAGGGTTCAATACCGGTCAACACTTCTTCGAGTATCTGCGTGATAGTTTCGATGTGCTGTATGCCGAGGGCGAAGACTGCCCAAAGATGTTGTCGATTGGCATGCACTGCAGACTGCTAGGTAGACCCGGCCGCATGGCTGGCTTGATCCGTTTTTTGGACCACATTGAGAAGCACGACCGAGTCTGGGTTTGCCGGCGCATAGACATTGCCCGACACTGGAAAACGCAGCACCCATATACTGGTAAGTGACGTTCCTGCTCTACAATGAGGAGTCAAAAGAAAATATCCTAATCGCATGAATAATCGTCAAGCATTACCCGCCCTGACCCTTGGGGCGATCGGTGTCGTCTACGGCGACATCGGAACGAGTCCCATTTACGCGCTGAAAGAAATTTTTAACGGACACCACCCAATACCAGTCACGCCAGACAATGTCATGGGCATGCTGTCGATCGTATTTTGGTCGATCATGTTGGTCGTGTCGATTAAGTACGTTGCTGTTGTCATGCGTGCCGACAATAAGGGTGAAGGCGGTTCACTTGCTTTGCTTGCAATGATGACCGAGCGAACTCAAGCCTTGGGGTTGACCGGGATCGTGACGATGCTTGGCATCTTTGCTGCAGGTCTATTTTTTGGCGACAGCATGATCACGCCCGCAATTTCTGTCCTTTCAGCTGTCGAGGGACTAGAAATCGTCACGCCTAAATTTACACCCTTTGTCATGCCGATCGCGCTCGTGATCTTGACTGGATTGTTTGTTATACAAAAGCACGGCACCTCGATGGTCGGAATGTTCTTTGGACCAGTGATGATTGTCTGGTTCTCCGTGCTCGGTCTACTGGGCATCGTGCAAATTGCACAAGACCCACAAATCCTGCTCGCTTTAAATCCGTTTTATGCCTTCAAGTTTGCAACGGCACACCCCACCCTCACCTTCTTCGCACTTTCAGCCGTGGTGTTGGCAGTCACGGGAGGTGAAGCACTCTACACAGACATGGGTCACTTCGGCCGTCGCCCAATTCGCTTGGCTTGGTTCGGTTTTGTGCTTCCCGCTCTGGTGTTGAACTACTTTGGACAGGGTGCCTTGCTACTCTCAGACAAAAGTGCAATCGACAGTCCCTTTTTTAAACTAGCACCCGAATGGGCGCTAATCCCAATGGTCGTTTTGTCGACGATTGCGGCCTTTATTGCGTCGCAAGCGGTCATCTCCGGTGCGTTCTCGGTGTCGCGTCAAGCGATTCAAATGGGTTTGTTGCCGCGCATGTTGATCATTCATACCTCCGGCGAAGAGAGAGGGCAAATTTATGTGCCCTTCACCAACTGGGTATTGTTTGCCTGTGTGATTGCACTGGTACTTGGCTTTAAAACCTCTTCCAATCTAGCGTCTGTCTACGGGATTGCCGTCACCGGGACAATGCTCATTGATACCATCCTGATTGCCTTTGTGATGAAGTTGATCTGGAAGTGGTCTTGGTTTAGCACGATCCTGGTCGCAGGTTTCCTCTTTGTTATTGATGGTGCGTTCTTTGCTGCAAACGCGATGAAGATCCCAGAAGGCGGTTGGTTTCCAATCGGCATTGGTCTGATCACCTTTGTGGTGCTCACGACCTGGCTCAGAGGCCGTAAGGTCTTGGGCGCAGAGGTTGCCAAGCAGAGTATGCCGATGGACTTATTCATTCAGGCAATTGATGATGTGCACCGAGTGCGTGGCACTGCAATTTTTATGACGAGCTCATCGAGCGGAGTCCCGACAGCGCTACTTCATAATTTAAAGCATAACCAGATACTGCACGAACGCGTCGTACTGATGACGGTACACACGGCTGACACGCCTTTTGTTAAAGACACGGAACGTTTGACGTATGAAGACTTAGGCAAAGGCTTCAGCAGAATTGTTGTCCGTTACGGATTTATGGAAAACCCAGACGTACCTCGTGCCCTGACGCTCTGTAAGCAATTTGGATTGGACTTCGACATGATGTCAACGACGTTCTATCTTTCACGCGAGACCGTCGTGCCTTCCGGTCAACGCAGTGTCTGGGCCATGCGTGCGCAACTATTTAGAATAATGTCCAAGAATGCGACCAGCGCAACAGACTTTTTTAAGATTCCTGCGAACCGCGTCGTAGAACTTGGCACTCAACTTGTAATCTAACGCATATGACTAACGAAGCTCTCGAATTTCGCAGCGACAATTGTGGACGTGCGGCCCCAGAAATACTCGAGGCCCTCGTCAGCAGCAACAACGGAAATGCTCTAGGTTATGGCGGGGATGCGTTGACCGCAGAACTGCACGCCCGTATGAGCGCGCTATTCGAACGGCCGGTACGCGTCTTCCCTATTCCCACAGGGACCGGCGCAAATGCGTTAGCACTGGCTGCGACAACCACACCATTTTCTGCTGTCTATTGCAGCCCGGAATCACATATCAACACGTCCGAGTGCAATGCTGCTGGTTTTTTTGGTTCAGGCTTAAAAGTTACTGCGCTTTCCGGGCAGTTCGGGAAGTTGGATTCGTCAGTCTTACAACAAGCGGTGGCCACTGCAGGTAAAGGACAAGCGCATAAGAGCCAGCCTGCGGCCGTAAATATCGTGCAAGCAACTGACCTCGGTGCCGTCTATACCTGCGCCGAAGTGACACAACTTGGTACTGTTGCAAAAAATAATGGTCTTGTTCTACATATGGACGGTGCGCGTTTCGCAAATGCGGTTGCGCATCTCGACTGTTCGCCCGCAGAACTCACCTGGAAAGCGGGAGTAGATATTTTGTCCTTTGGCGTCACCAAGAACGGTGGCCTGTTAACCGATGCCATCGTAGTTTTCAACGATGATATTGCAAACAATATTGGCTTCCATCTCAGACGCGCTGGAATGATCTGGTCAAAGATGCGCTTTGCCTCAGCACAAATTCTTGCTTATGTAAAAGACGATCTTTGGCTTCGACTTGCAAGACAATCCAATAGTGCTGCCTCCGTACTCGCAAACGCAATTGCAAATATTGACGGCGCGCATGTTATCGCACCAGTCGAAGCAAATGAGGTATTTCTTAACATGCGCGCATCAGCCCTCGATCAGCTTGCCGCACGTGGTGTGCTGTTTTACCGGAGAGGCCCGGAGCTAGCACGTCTTGTTTGCCGTTGGGATACAACGGAGCAAGAACTTCAACAGTTAATCACACTAATAAAAAATGCCGCAAGCTCTAGCGCTTGAGTTTTTTCATCTGCTCGGCAAGCTGATTAAAACCGGGCGATCCATCCGCATAATAATAAATATCGAAGTCCTTACAGGCAAAAATCCTGTCTGGGCTCCCTAGCGTGCGAGTCTCTTCAGCATAAATACTTCCTTTCAGTCGAAGAGCGTCTTGTGCACGACTAACGATCACGCCATTGATCGCTAGGTCTCTATAGGTCGCCCGGTTATTTAGCCAAAGTGTTGGCTCAAACCGCTCATTTACCTGCAGTGCTCGTGCGCGCGTGGATCCGTACGCATCGAGGGTTCGCGTAGTCCAGAACGTTCCAACCACATTGAATGGCTTCTCCGACATGTGTCGATTAAAGCAGCCTAGACCCTCATGACTCTGGCTGTAACGAGCATTGAACAGCCATGAGAAGCTGGCAGTTGTGTTCGGCCTGCCACAAACAAAGGCCACCATCGCGATACCAACGATCACACAAAGACTAGCGTATCGACGTACAGCGACCCCACTCGCCATCAGTGTTTGATGGAATGCTGTCAGCAATACAAATACCGGAAGCAATGCGACAGGTAAAAAATAGCGCATCAAAGAGTTTCCGGAAACAAGTGTTCCGATAAGAGTGATGCAAGAAGAGGCAGCTGAAAAGAGGACTAAAAATAGAAGCGCTTGATTTGCTGAGGCATCGGAAAAATTACGTACACGGGATTCTGTACCAAAATAGCGAGTCGCGACCCCTATAGCTGTGATGAGCAGTCCCCCAATGATTAAGAACTCAACGGTGCCGGTTGTTGTCTCGAAAACTCTAGCGAGGTTGGTGCCAAATCCCTGAGCACCATCTATAACAGACCTTAAGTGGACGTATTTCCCAATCGATTTTCCAACATGATCAGCAAAAATCATACGCATGACCTGACCAAGCAACACGCCAGAAATCATTGAGATGATCAGTCCGCGCGATATGTTCTTATCAATCTGCAGATACCATCTCATAAAAAGTATGCAGGCGACAAAGGGCATGGCCCCTTGAAGTAAGAACATGGGATTAGAGAAATAGGTCATAGCAGTAAGAGCCAAGATCAGCCCGTACCCATACCGCTTAGCGAATTGATTACCGTTTAGTACACAGCAGCAAATCCAAGTGACACATAGCGCACAGAGAACTGCACCGAAGTAGTACGTGTTAAATAAAAACAGCGTAACAAGCGCCGTCACGTTCACCTCGGCGCCCTGCTCTAGCGAACAGTACAACAGCAACAAGCAAGTGGCTAGAACAGCAAAACCGCAGCGCACCCACAGGTCGGCGCCAACAGCTGAGGCAATACGGTACAGAAGGAAAATGTATAACCAATAGTTAACCAAACCGTTCAGAATAAAAGACCACTCCAGGTTTGGCGTGAGTGCATAGCAAATCACGTAAATAAATATCTCAGGAAAGAAGAAGATCTGCGACGAGAACGTCCAGTCTCGTAGCTCTCCCGAAAACAGAGATTTCGCATAGAGTGCAAGCGTGAGTGAATCGCCGTTGAACAGGAACAAATCATTCCAATTCGACTGCAATACTTGTCCGATAGCGAGTAACGAAACAACGATCGTAATAAACGATGTTATGAGGGGCAATGCCATATGAAGTAATCGAGACTTCGAGTTCATAAGGATCTACACCGATGGTGCTAGCGGCCCGAGAGAGACTTAAGCTTGATTGAAAGAACCATAAAGAAATTCCTCCAGATCGTGCTGGCAGGCATCTTTGATACTCCGTGCTCGCGCTCTGTAAACTCAATCGGCACTTGGCCTATGCGTCTGCAAGCACTTGCGGCTTTGTACTTTAGGTCGATAAGAAAACCGTAACCCGTATGGTTCAGACGTGCCAGATCAATCTGTTTGAGAAGCGCAATCGCATACATGTTGTAGCCACCCGTATAGTCAGAGACATGACTACCCAGTACAAGACGTGCGTACATGTTCCCACCACGACTCAGGAGTTTGCGATGCCATTGCCAGTTTGGACTTGAACCGCCTGGGATATACCGTGACCCCAATACAAAGTCGTGCCCTGCTTCAGCGAGCTTAATAAAGTCTGTCAGGTATTTAGGATTGTGAGAAAGATCGGCATCCATTTGCATGACAAAATCCGGCGCAATCGGCAACTGCAGCATGCGTGTCAGTCCATCTATATATGCTTTGCCAAGTCCTTCCTTCGCGGGGCGCACGATCAAGGTCACACGAAAACGGTCTGACAATAAACGCTCGGCCGTTTCTTGAACCACTGCGGCAGTTCCATCAGGTGATGAGTCATCCAAGACGTAGACATGGATCTCAGCATCGGGAGTGAGTTTGCCAACATCCGCTAGCGCACTCAACAACGTATCGATATTTTTCGATTCGTTATACGTTGGGACGAGAATCGCTAGTCTCAAGGAGTGCCCCACAAGATTGAGAAGTCAAAGCTTCGCAGATTAGACAAGCCCCAGCGGCACGACCATAAGCAGGCGACAGAGCGGAAGGCTGAATTGTAAAGGGGTTAGCTTCTTTTGAAAGCTAACCCCTTGATATTACTGGTCGGGACGGCGGGATTCGAACTCGCGACCCCTTGCACCCCATGCAAGTGCGCTACCAGGCTGCGCTACGCCCCGAAAGACTGAAAGTATAGCAGAGCCAAAGAGGTCCTGCCGAGCGGATGCGCCCTAACCCAGCTTGAGTTGCCCCGTCAGCGCGTGTCTAGTTTGCGCATGAATCAACATATCGCGAATGCTGTTTAGCTCAGTGCGTAAAGAATGCAACTCCTGAGCAGTCAGTCGAACAGCTGCTTCAGGATCTTGCTGTGGAACCTCACGGCCCTCACCCAAACGGTTGCGCGCACCGCTGATCGTGAAACCTTGTTCGTACAAGAGTTCGCGTATTTTGCGAATGAGCAAAACCTCATGGTGCTGATAGTAACGGCGGTTACCGCGACGCTTCACGGGCTTCAGTTGAGTGAATTCTTGTTCCCAGTAGCGCAGGACGTGTGGCTTGACACCACATAAATCACTCACTTCCCCAATGGTGAAGTATCGCTTGGCCGGAATCGGCGGTAATACAAATGGCTTGTCTGAAATCGTCATAACCTGAGATTAATACGAAAGTCGGTAGTGAGGCCGCGACCAAATTAAATTTGCGGCTGCTCTGGATTTTCAACTGCTCCTTTGAGCTTCTGACTAGCATGGAATGTCACAACGCGTCGAGCAGCGATCGGAATCGTTTCGCCTGTCTTGGGATTGCGCCCAGGGCGTGGCGGCTTATGTCGGACTTGAAAATTTCCAAACCCCGAGAGCTTTACAGGCTCACCTCGGGCTAAGGCATCACGGATCTCTTCGAAAAAAGTATCGACGATGTCCTTCGCCTCCCGCTTGTTCAGCCCAACGCGATCGAACAGAAGCTCAGCGAGCTCTGCTTTGGTCAGTGTGCGAGGTTCAGTCATAAGTTAAATCAGCTTTAAAACGTTAAGTAGCTACCATGCAAAGACTATCTTGGACGTGCTTGATGCGCAGTTTCTAGTGCTTGGCGGATTTTTGCGATGCATCCATCAACGCGCGCGTCATCTAGCGTGACCTCAGTGTCTTGTAAAGTTATGCGGAAAGCAAGACTCTTTTCGTGTGTCGCTTCTTTGGAGGGATCTCTCCATTGGTCAAAAAGCTGCACATCCTGCACAACGTTCAGATTCGAGTCTGCAGAAATCGTACTCTGAATAGTATCCAATAAGGCCTGTACAGTTTTATCGGTAGAAACCCATATAGCCAAATCCCGATGAACCGTAGGTTGCTTTGATAGCTCTTTGACTTTTGGCATCGGAACTATGCGCAGGGGGTCGTAAGCTAGTTCAAACAAGACAGGCGCCGTGCCGAGCTCTTGCTCCTGCACCCACTTCGGATGCAACTCACCAATTAATCCAATGCTCTTGCCATCCAGCAAAATTTCTGCGCTGCGACCGGGGTGCAGCAATGGGTGCGAGACAGGCGCAAACCGTACGTCTGCCAAACGGGCATCGAGTAAAGTCTCAACGTCACGCTTAACATCAAAAAAGTCTACGTTCTTAGAGGCCAGACCCCATTGGTCGGGAATTGCACTGCCCCACGCTGCACCTGCTAGCCTCTGGGGCTGTTCAATCCCAGCCACGGATAATGGACCATCTTTCACCTGTGGCTGTCGCTTGAAGACTCTTCCGAGTTCGAATACGCGGACGCGAGATTGCTTGCGATTCGCGTTATAGCGGATGTTTGCCACCAAGCCTGGTAACAACGAGGTTCGC